>NZ_AUEY01000051.1 GCF_000426225.1 Desulforegula conservatrix Mb1Pa | reverse complement strand
GAATAAACTGCACAGACGGCTCAGGCAGCTGGGGTATAGCGGCGAATTCCAGAGCATCAAAATGACATCATGGCGGAACTCGGCATGTCAGCTCAGCCACTGGGCAATGCCCAACAAATGGTTTGAAGAAATCGGACTGTTCGCGATGAATGAAATTCAAACGGGAGTGCTTCCTCTTTTTACAACGAGATAAGGATGAACAAGAGCCGTGTACGAGGCCCGTACGCACGGTTCTGTGAGAGGGATGAAGCAGACTTGATCAGCTGCTTCACCCTACTCGATTATAGTTTATCCACCTATCTTGTTAGTTTTAAACTGTTGATTTTTAATTTGACAAAGCCACAAAAAGTCCAACTACCCTCATTACTACGCAGACCAGGAAACAGAAGTAAATGAAAATGCCGGATCAAGCCCGGCAGACGATGACGCTCTTTTTTGACTTTTGAGAGACCATCAAGCTTAATTAATTCTGTTCAGGTGTTTCTTGTAAATATAATTAGCCCCCTGATAGTAAGCCTGCATTTTCTTGATAATAGATTCCTCCATCGGAAGCGGTTCCTCTTTATCAGACTGCCTGTCAAACTTGTAGAACGTCGCATTTTTCTGAGGAGACAGAACAGCAATCCGGTCATTTTCAATATAGCCAAGCTTCTGATAAGTAGAAACAAAAGCTCGGCCAGTTTTTTCGTCGGTTTTCAGGATATCTCTGCCAAAAAAATCTGAAGTGTAACTGAAATTCAAAAGCCCCAAAACTGTCGGAGGAATATCTATCTGACTCATCAGTTTGTCTATGCGTCTTGGCTTAATATTTTTAGGAGAATAAATCAGCAAAGGAATCTCGTATTTTTTTACAGGAAGCTCTGTTCTTCCTGCACTGCTGGCGCAATGATCTGCCACAAAAACAAAAACGGTATTGTTAAACCACGGTTCTTTAGAAGCTTTTTCGATAAATTTGCCAATGGCATAATCAGCATATTTTACACCGCCTTTACGCCCACCCGTTTTCGATGGAACATCTATTTTGCCTGAAGGATATGAGAATGGAGTATGGTTGGAAGTAGTCATGACAGTGCTGAAAAAAGGCTGTCCTTTTTCAAAAGACTTTCTGGATTCACTGATAACCTTGTCAAATAGATCCTCATCACAGACACCCCATACATTGGCAAATGAAATTTCATCATTTGAAAAATTGTTCCGGTCGATCACCTCATAGCCATTATTTCCAAAAAAATCGCTCATATTGTCAAAATAGCCGAATCCGGCATAAATGAATTTTGTATCATAATTCTTTTCATGCATAATCTCACCCCATGAACGGAAGCCGCTATTGTCATGGCGTTTGACGATAGAAATTCCTGGCAGAGGAGGCATGGAAAGGGAAATTGCTTCCAAGCCTCTGACTGTACGGGTTCCGGCAGCGTAAAGATGCGTAAAAAGCAGGGATTCTCCTGCAAGTTTGTCAATGTTGGGAGTAAAATCTCTATTATCACCCATGCAACCAAGAAAAGAGGCGCTCAGGCTTTCTTCCACAACAACTATTACATTGAGCTTTTTTTCCTGAGCATCACTCTTAATCTGTCTTGTGATCCTATCTGGTGAAATAAAATGACTGCCTTTTTCTTCAAGAATAGAATGCAACTCTGATAAAACAGAATCATCGCTGTCGGTAAGATAAAAGCGTGTAAAGTCGAGTTCATTATCATGAAAGGCTGAAAAAAGGCTGTAAATACCATTTTTGCCTATCTCATCCGCGTAAATATTGCCTGATATTGCAGGTGTCGAAACATTTACAAATAGAAACGCTGCCAAAGGCGCAGCAAGAATTACAAAACCCATTTTGCGCTTCCGTGTACCGAAGGTTATGGCACTGGCATTATTAATTATTTTACGCATCATGAAGGTGATAATAAAAGAGACAAAAAGGATTACTCCAAGAATCGGGAATACATGGTAGGACTCCAGAATATTCCCGATAACCTCACGAGTGTAAATCAGATAGTCAACAGCTATAAAATTGAAGCGTGTTGAGAATTCATCAAAGAATAAGTATTCGGCAACTCCATCAAAAATAAGAACATAAATGACTATAAAAAAGCATGTCATTATAAAACAGTAATGATATCTGTGCTCTATAAGCTTTTTAGGAGCGAGCAGCAGATATAGCCCGACTGGAATAATGATATATGATAGTGTCGCTATATCGAAAAGAAGACCAGTTGTGAATTCTCTGACAATAAGTGTCAGGGTTAATCCTGAATCACCTGGAATCATGGCAAAAATCATTATCCTGACTGCCATTGTCGTAACTATGAAAATAATTGAAAAAAGAGAAAGTACGCCGATTCTTTTTTTAAGGTTCAATGAATAGCCTCTGTATTTTTTGATATTTTTTATAAAATACATGCAGGACTTGTTCGATATGACTCTGCATATTATGTAGTTTCGCTATATGATGGAAGCTTGACGGTTACGGATAATCCTTTAATATTCATTGAATTAAAGAAAATAGCCCCTCCCAGTCTGTCAGTAATGGCTTTTACTATAGATAATCCCAGCCCTGATCCAATCGTGTCATTTCCAAGCACTCTGTAAAACGGATCAAATACTCTTTCCTGATTATCTGATGATATTCCTGGGCCATTATCAACAACCTCAATCGATACATCATTTTGGGTTTGGAATATGTTAATGTCGATCCGGCCATTCTGTGGTGAATATTTTATTGCGTTATCAACTATATTGCGGATCAGAATTATTAAGCTTACTTCAGGCGCCATGACCATAGCGTCTGCTTCGCGGACAAGCCCTATATCGATATTCTTTGCCTCGGCCAGAGGCATCAGATCTTCGAGAACGCGCCGAAGTACAGCCTGCACAGATATTTTCACAGAATGATTGCTATCTTGTCCTTGAACTCGAGCTAAAGTGAGCAGCTGATTCAGAAGTCCATGCATCCGCTGCATACCCTGTTGAAGAGTTTCAAGGCGTTCTTTTGCCTCAAGCGACATTGCAACTGAGCCAAGTTGATCTGCCTGGATCATTAGTGCTGTAAGGGGCGATCTGAGTTCATGGGCAGCATCTGTTACGAAACGATTTTGCATATCCATGGAACGCTTAACCCTGACAAACATACAATTGACCGAATCTATAAATGGACGAACTTCATCAGGAATCTTTTCATTGTTTATAGGACTCAGATCATTTTCTGCCCTCATATAGAGATCGGATGACAATTGAATCACAGGCTTAAACATTTGCCGAACCAGCAAACCTACAAAAATTATAATAACTGGAATTACAGCTATAAATGGCATCAGGGTTCTTAATGCGCTGTCTTGCATAATTTCATCACGCACGGCAATCTGCTGGCAAACAGCAAGCCGTTTTCCAGAACGAAGAGTTCGGACAAACATCCGCCAATCTTCATTATTCAGCGTTAATGTATGCATTCCGTCTGACAGATCACCCGGCAACATCTGAGGTTCTTCTTCGGAGGAGCCATAAGTCCATTGTGTTCCCAACCACTGAACTATTAATCTGTTGTCAGGATCTAAATCCAGATTTTCATCTATAGACGAGGTATCAACCATCTGCAGGTTGTTCTGGTCAATAAGGCCTGCTATCTGCCTCAATTGATCATCTTGAAGCTCATTTGCCTCATGAAGAGCCGTGAGAAAAGAAAACATAACTGCTGGAACAGCAATAATCAGAATAATCGTTGACAGCCATACCGATATCTTAACCTGTAATGACTGGGCTATTTTTCTTTTGAAACCATCCATCCGACTCCTCTGATATTTTTAATTGAATTGTTGCCAAGTTTTTTTCGTATGGAATAAATTAAAAATTCAACTGCATTGCTTTCAACTTCTTCATTCCATCCATAAATCCGGTCTTCGAGTTCCTGTCTTGAGAGGATTGCTCCTGGCCTAATCAGAAGGGCATGCAAGAGTGAGAATTCCCTGGCTGATAGTCTCGCAGTCGCCCCCTCGAAGTTGGCCTCGCGGGAAGCAGGATCAAGATTCAGTACGCCATTTGACAACAAAGGAGCGCCTAAGCCGCCTTTGCGCCTTAGTACCGCGCGCATACGCGCCAGGAGTTCAGGCATTTCAAATGGTTTTACGATATAATCATCCGCGCCAAGGTCCAATCCGCTTATCCTGTCTTCCACTGCATCACGAGCTGTTACAATGAGCAATGAAACCGGATTGATCTGTTCCCTGATCCAGCGTAATACATCTGTGCCGTCCTTAATTGGCAATCCTAGATCCAGAAGTATTAAATCATAAGTCTGAGTCTCAATTGCGTTGATAGCTGTTTGTCCATCGCAGACCCAGTCAACTGCATATGCAGCTTCTTTCAAAGACAACCTAAGTGCCGTGCCTATCATTTGATCATCTTCTACCAGCAGCACTCTCATTTTTATACTCCCGTGCCTTGTATTTAATCCTATACTGATTCCCCAAATTGTTTAGCGACTGTAAGTCAAAAAAAGTCGGGTTGTGGTGCTTTAATCAGTAGAAATAGAATCAATTATAATCTGTCCATTTCAGATGAGACTGTTATTTATTAAGAATACTCAGAAGTTATATAATTTCTTTGATAATTCTTTTATACGCTCAAGATCGGATTTTCTTCTGTCATTTTTAGCTTCTGTTGACGATATAATAGTTCCATTGTCGGCATCTACCTTAACATCAAAAATATTGGCATCACTGACGACTTCAATATCGAAAATCCACTGATTATTCTTATTTTTCATAAATTCGGCGCGAATAGCCTTGCCATTAACATGGCGTTCTGCCGCTGTGATAGCCTGGGCTATTGGAATTTTAGCCTGAATTATGATTGGCACATCAGTTTTTGTAACCTCTGCTGCGTGTGCTATTCCAATGAAAAACATAGAAAACACTACTAAAAATACTTTTGTGTAATAAAACACTTCAACATCCTTTTTTCTGATTATTCGGACTAAGTACACTCGCAGATTTTACAGCACAAACATTAGAGGTTAAAACTTAGTCCTGACTTAGCAAAAAAACTGATTCATAATATTTTCGGAATTTGGTGATAAGGAATGATTTAAAAAAGTATTTAAATCAATAGAACTGAGGGATCTAAAGGATTCACGTTATCTTTTTTTATGACGCAAAGCAGGCTACAAAAACTTTCATGGTTTGGAAAAAATTCATCAGGATAGTTTATCCATAAATCAAGTCTGAAATAACAATAGAATTACAGCCTTTAAAAAAGACATCCCCTTCTCTCAAACAGGGGGTAAGAAAGAAGGGGATGTTCCGGCCTCAACAAGTTGAGATACCGACCGCATATGGTTTTCGCCTGCCGCAGTCATACAGGAGATCATGGTTTTGTTTATTCAGTAATTCTGCGGCAGGCGTGACTGGCCTTACATTTATCACTATTTCTTTTTTCGTTCCGAAAGCTCATCTTCCGTATCCAGCATATGGTAACGGCTGCCGTATCTTTGTACAGGAGGAATCATGGTAAGATCTTTTCTGCAAAGATACGGCAGTCGGATTTCCCTAATTTACGCTTTCAAGATGACGCCTTGAACCGGGGGAACGACGTGTGCCGGTCCAGGCGCATCCTGAAGCTGATTTCATTACACATTCCTTTAATTAAGAATGTGGAACGAAAAATTTAGTACTGATAAAAGCCTTTTCCTGTCTTTCTTCCAAGCCATCCTGCCTCAACATATTTTCTAAGAAGCGGGCATGGGCGGTATTTGGAATCCTTGAATCCGGCAAAAAGGGTTTCCATGATTGCAAGAATTGTATCAAGACCGATGAGATCCGCAAGTTCAAGTGGCCCCATTGGCTGATTAGCGCCAAGTTTCATTGCAGCGTCTATGCCTTCAACTGATCCGACTCCATGATAAAGCGTGAATATTGCCTCGTTGATCATTGGAATCAGGATTCTGTTCAGAATGAATCCTGGGAAATCGTTGGCTTCGACAGGAGTCTTCTGAAAGCTCTCTGTGAGTGTTTTGGTAGTGTTATAAGTTTCATCACTGGTCGCAATGCCTCTGATGATTTCAACGAGTTTCATCACAGGAACCGGATTCATGAAATGCATGCCTATTATTTTGTCCGGTCTTTTTGTCTGGGCTGCTATTCTTCCTATTGGAATCGAAGAAGTGTTGGAAGCAAGTATGATCTCTGGTCTGCATATGGCGTCTATATTCCTGAAAATCTGAAATTTCAGATCTTCACGCTCTGTTGCGGCTTCCACAACGAAATCAGCTTCAGCAAGGCGATTCATATCTGTTGTGGTTACAATCCGGTTAAGTACAGCTTCTTTTTCGTCCGCAGCCATCTTGCCCTTTGCAACCATTTTTTCAAGATTGCCGGCAATTACTTTTTTGCCCTTATCAAGCATTTCCTGGCTGACATCTACAAGTATGATATTAAGCCCTCCAGCCGCTGCCGCAACCTGAGCAATTCCGCCACCCATCTGACCTGCGCCGATAACTCCAAAAGATCTGATATTCATGTTTCCTCCGTTTTATAACCAGTTAAGTATCAAATAGCCTCTCCAGGCCTGACAACACCGCACCACAGCATGTAAAACAATCTCCAGATCTTTTACAACGGGCTGCACCAACGGCCATGCTCTGCATCCTATGCCGGAGAAAATCAGGGTGTCCCTCCCCTACTGAATCCAAAAGGAAAGGGACACTTTTCTCAACAGCAAATAACCCGATTCCAGCAATCAGGCTTACACAAGGATAGCTCAAACCGCCCAAAGGCGTCCTGATCGGTCTCAAGCAATTGCAATCGGCATGCCATGGTGATCAAAACCATGTTTAAGAAGATCTGACAAAGAATTTAAATATAATTTCATGGAAAAATACGATCAACATGTGGCTATATAGCCACAAAAAATATAGGTATATTTCTACAAATAACTGATTAAATTACATATAATGCAATAGAATAAAAAACTACAAAATAGGGTGTATGGGTAACACTTACTAAAAATATGGATATGAAGCTGTTATTCCGAAGATCATATTTAATGGACTCGCAAAAAGGTCGAAAAAGGCGTCGGCGTCTTGCCGGACTTGATCAGGTATCCAGTGTTTTCAGCTGTTTCTGGATTCAGGCCTGCGCCGGAATGACGATAATCGGACTTTTTCCGACGTTGTCATAATTAATAATATCTACAATATCAGTTAATATTCAGATGCCTGAAATCGGACAGATGCACGATATTAATCTGCAAATAAATGATGCCAGAACGCACCACAGCATCCATGAATATCGGTTCAATTTTTTAAATTAAAAATAAAAAGCTTTCAAAACAGACATATTCTGATATGAAAAAAAGAATGATCCTGTTACGGTTTCAACAAAAAAGAGGCCAGAAACGATGGTGAACAATCTCAAATTTTTTCAAATAGTTCAAGGACTTATTATAGCCCTTGCCTGGACTTCGCTGTCAAGTGCTGAAAACATTAAGGACGCCTGGCAAAAAGCCATTGATCATGATTATCGAATTAAATCAGCCAAAGAATCAACAGCCGCAGCAGAAGAAAATATTGCAGCTGCGAAATCGCTTAGAATGCCCTCTCTGAAAGGCGAGGCCGCTTACAGCAAAATTGACGAAACCCCGGAAGCGGAAATCAGCCTGCCACGCTTTCCTGTAATGGACGCGCCACTTCTAAAGGACGACACAATCTTTGCATCCAATATATCGGTCTCCATCCCCATTTTCACAAGCGGAAGAATCTCAAATGCCATTGATTCCGCGGAATCAGCCGGAGAGGCTGCGAGGGCTGATGAATCAAAAACCATCCAGGACATAAAACTCCAGGTTGCCGATGCCTACACTTCAGTACTTAGAGCAAGAAACGCGGTAAAAGTGTCAAAAAGCAACGTAGAAACACTTTCTGCCCATGCAAGGGACGTCAAAAATTTCTTTGACAAGGGGCTTGTCGCAAAAAACGACGTTCTTGCCGTAAATGTAGCACTATCAGACGCACGGCAGCTTGCTCTACAGACAGAAAACAGACTGGATATTGCCTGCTCTGCCTATAACAGAATGCTCGGAAGACCCCTTGCCCAGGAAGTCATTATCGATGATATCCAGCCCCTATCATCCAAAGATACTGTGCCTGAAAAAAATTATGAGGCTCTTTTATCAAAGGCCAAAGAAAACAGACCTGAAATAAAGGCCCTATCTGATCAGGCGAATGCCTACGAATATCACGCAAAAAGCATAAGGGCATCGGCAATGCCTCAAATACTTGCCACGGGGAGCTTTAATCATTTCGACAAGACACCGCTTGAGGAAGAAAACATCTGGGTAGCAGGCCTGGGCCTTAAATGGGATGCTTTTGACGGAGGAGTAACCATCCATCAGGCAAGGGCCGAAGAAAGAAAAAAAATAGCGACTGAACACAGAAAAAAGGATGCCGAGTCAATGGTCGAGCTCCAGGTCAGACAGGCATGGCTCGAAATCAGGGAAACGACAAAAAGAACCGAAGTCACAAGGGATGCACTAAGTCAGGCTGAAGAAAACCTCAAGGTGGCAAAAAACAGATACTTTCAGGAAGTCGGAAGCAACACCGAAGTTCTTGATGCTGAAACCCTGAGGATTAAAAGCCTCACAAACCACAATAATGCGGTCTATGACTCAGTGATGGCCGATATGCGGCTCCGCAGAGCAGTCGGCGACATTTAGCCCGGAGATTCATAATGGACAACACAAAATTTAAAAAACAGATTTTCATTGGTCTAATTATTATTGCCGTTGCTGCAGGCGCTTATGTCGGCATCAAAAAAGCGGCATTCGGGAAGCCTCTGCCGGACGGTCTTATTCAGGCAAATGGCAGAATAGAGGGCGAAACCCATGTAGTTGCAACAAAATCAGCCGGAAGGATCAATAAAATTCTTGCGGATGAAGGCGACAGCGTAAAAGCCGGGCAGATTCTTGCCGAACTCGACGACAGCCAGCTAAGGGCAAAAAAAGGTCAGGCCGAATCAGCCCTAAAGGCAGCCGAAGCAAAACTTGAGGCATCACGAACAGCCCTTGCGACACTTAAAAAAGAAGTCCCCTTAACAATTGACAAGGCAAATGCAGGGGTAAGACATTCAAAAGCTGTTCTTGCCAAGACCAAAGCATCTGAAAACCAAAATTCAAAAGATGCCTCCCGCTTCAAAGCACTTGCGGACGAAGGCACTGTTGGCAAACAAAAAAGTGAGCAGGTCAATCTCGCCTGGGAAGCAGCCAGAAGTGACCGCGAAAGCGCTGAAACAGGACTGGTTCAGGCTGAAAAAATGCTTGAGGAAGCCATGTTAGGCAATGAAAGAATCAAAGCAAAAGAAGATGAAATTAAAGCTGTTTCAGCCCAGGCAGATCAGGCCAGATCAGCCCTTGACGAAATAATGAGCGTCATTTCAGATCTTTCAGTAAAAGCGCCTTCAGAAGGAATAATTACAACCAGAATTTCAAATCCAGGAGAAGTGCTTGCGCCTGGATCTCCTTTATTCACCTTGGTTGATCTCGACGGTCTTTTTTTGAAGGTTTACGTGCCTGAAAAAGAAATTGGAAAACTTAAATTGGGGCTAAAGGCAAAAATCCATACGGATTCAATGCCTGACAAGCCTTTTGACGGAACTGTAAAATACATATCATCTAAAGCTGAATTTACTCCAAAGGAAGTCCAGACCGCGGACGAGAGGGTCAAACTGGTCTATACAGTCAAAATATACGTGGACAAAAACGAAGGACATTCTCTGACTCCGGGTATTCCAGCAGACGCTGTGATAAGATGGGATGACAAGGTGGAGTGGATGAAGCCAAACCAATAAAAGCAACGCCACCCTCAGAACGAATTATTGTAAAAAAACTCCGCAAAATTTTTGAGGGTTTGCTTCGAAAAACAAGGACGTCACGACTGGAAATTTATGGATTCAGTTATCAGGGTTTCAAGATTTGAAAAGTCCTATGCAAAAATAAAGGCTGTCAGGGGCATAGACCTTGAAGTCAGGCCCGGCGAAATTTATGGGCTCATAGGCCCTGACGGAGCAGGCAAAAGCACCCTGATGAAGTCTATTGCAGGCGTTCTGACCTATGATCTTGGCTCTGTTGAAGTATTTGGAACCATAGTAGATTCTGAAAAAAGCGCTGAAAAAATCAAATCAAGAATAGGCTTCATGCCCCAGGGGCTGGGACTGAATCTTTATCCCGAGCTGTCAATCGAAGAAAACATAGACTTCTTCGCGCGTCTCAGACTTGTATCTGAAAAGGATCTGAAAGACCGTAAGGATCGCATGCTTGTAATGACACGGCTTGACAGATTCAGGGACAGGCCCATGAAAAACCTGTCAGGCGGCATGAAACAGAAACTCGGACTCATATGCAGTCTCATACACGAGCCAGACCTCATCATACTTGACGAGCCGACAACAGGCGTCGATCCCGTGTCAAGAAGGGATTTCTGGTCAATCCTGGCAAATCTTCTATGGGAAAGGGGAATGACCGCCCTTGTTTCAACTGCTTATATGGAGGAAGCCGCAAGATTCCACAGAATTTCACTGATGCACGAAGGAAAAATGGTCGCAAGTGGCGTGCCTGAAGAAATAACAGCCCTTGCGCCAGGAATAATGGCGACTGTTCTGGCAGAGCCTGAAATAATGGCGTTATCCATATTAAAGGAAAACTTCGGCAGTGTTCAGACCCTCGGGAATTACCTGAAGGTCTTTCTGAAAAACGAGACCGAGGAATCTGTGGATCTGAAACTCAGGTCAGTTCTGAATGGTGTTTTAATAAAGGAGATATGCACCCAGGAGCCTGAGCTTGAAGATGTTTTCCTGCAACTCATAAACAGAGAACAGATCAAGGGAAATAATCCTGCCCAGATATCTATACCTGAATACAATGCCCCACCTGTGCCTGAGAAAAAACCTGAAACAGCGATTGAAGCAAATGGCCTGATAAGGGATTTCGGAGAGTTCAGGGCAGTTGACGATGTCAGTTTTTCAGTACCATACGGTGAGATTTTCGGACTTCTCGGAGCAAATGGAGCTGGCAAGACCACTGTCATAAAAATGCTCACAGGCATACTCAAGCCATCTTCCGGAGAAGGCCATGTTGCCGGAGCTGACATGAGAACTGCAGGGCAAGCCATCAAGGAACGAATAGGCTATATGTCCCAGGCATTTTCTCTTTATACTGATCTCACAGTAATCGAAAACGTCAGGCTTTATGCGGGCATCTACGGTCTTGACAAAAAAGCAGCAAAAAGCAGAACAGACTGGGTCATAAATATGGCCGAACTGGAAGGCCTTGAAAAAATGCAGACAGGAAGCCTTCCAATGGGTCTGCGCCAGAGACTCGCCCTTGGTTGCGCACTTGTCCACAAACCCCAGGTACTTTTTCTTGACGAGCCGACTTCAGGCGTTGACCCTCTTGGAAGAAGAAGACTATGGGAGACATTTTACAGGCTTTCCAGGGAAGAAAAAGTGGCCATTCTCGTTACAACCCATTACATGAGCGAGGCAGAGCATTGCGACCATCTTGCCCTTATGTTCTCAGGCGGAATTGTCGCTGATTCATCGCCAGAAAAAATGAAAAAAGATCTCGAAGAAGAGGCTGGCAGTCTTATTGAAGTTTCGTCGGATAATCCGCTTCTGGCTCTTGAGCTTCTTGAAAAAAGCGGTTTCAAGGGAGTGGCTCTTTTTGGCAAAAAAATTCATTTTCTTACAAAAGACAAAGAGGACGCCGTACAAAAACTTACGTCGGTCCTGAAATCAGGAGGAATAAAGCTGATGGGAGTGGCTCCCAGAAATCTATCAATGGAGGACGTTTTCGTTTACAGAGTTCTTTCTCTTGAAAAAATAACCGGCAAGGACACGTCTGCGCTGTGATTATGCCAGGCCGAGCCAAGCCAAATCAGGATTTATTGAGCCTTAAAATTTTTGAGGGTTTGACGGCTTACGCTCCAACTGAACTATTCTAAGAAAATCAGGGATCATTTGATGAATCTTAAAAGAATAAAAGCCGTAGCTGGAAAAGAATGGCTGGAAATTGTGAGAGATAAGGTCTTTTTCTCCCTTGCTTTTGTCGTTCCAGTGGTCATGATGATTCTTCTTGGATACGGTCTTTCCCTTGACGTCGAAAACATCCCATTCACCATAGTTGACCATGACAAGACGCCCCTCAGCCGTGACTACGCTTACAGGTTCATTGGATCAAGATATTTCAGTTTTCTCGGCTATTCAAAGGATGACAGATCCGTTGACGATCTTCTGGCCAGCAACACAGCAAGGGCCGCCATAATAATACCGCCCGATTTTGAAAAAAATCTGATATCCGGCCGCCCGGCATCTGTTCAGACACTTATTGACGGAACATTCCCTTTCAGGGCCCAGACCACAAAAGGGTATGTCATTGCGATAAACAGCGCAGCAAGCATGGATTTCATGGCTGACTATATTTCAAAAAAAAAGGGAATATCAAAAGAAAGAGCCGAAAAACTTTTAAGGCCTGTCAGCCTTGAAACAAGATATCTCTATAACCAGAGCCTAAAAAGCGTATGGTCGATTGCGCCTAAGCTAATCATGCTGATACTCATGGTCTCGCCTCCTTTTCTCACAGCTCTTGGAGTTGTCAGGGAAAAAGAGACCGGCTCAATCTACAATATTTATGTATCTACGGTGAGCAGGGCCGAATTTCTCATCGGAAAACTGTTTCCATATATGGCCATATCAGCGGTAAATTCCCTGATTCTTTTTCTTTTTGCCACAGAACTTTTTGGCGCTCCATTCAAGGGAAGCCTTCTGTTGTTTTTCGCATCCACAATTATTTATGTAATCTGCACCACAGGGATTGGGCTGCTCGCGTCTGTTTTCGTTCAGACCCAGACTTCGGCCATGATAGTGACATCAATAATCACGCTCGTTCCGGCGGTTCTTTATTCAGGCATACTAATTCCTGTGTCCTCCCTTGAGAAATCTGCCCAGATTGTTGCCCATCTGCTACCTGCCATGTATTACACAAATATTGTAATCGCATGCTTCATGAAAGGAGTAGGAATAGAGCATTTCTGGAAAGACATTCTGATTCTTTCCTTATATGCGTTCAGCCTGCTTTTTCTCGGTTATCTTTTCTTCAGAAAGAGGACAAAAGCATGACAACTGCGGATTCAATCAGTGTGTTCCGTATATGGATCAGAAGACTGCACGTAATGACAGTGAAGGAATTTCTCCAGCTTTTCAGGGATTTAGTTCTGCTTGTTTTTATCATATATGCGTTCACGGCAGATATATACCTTGCAGGATCAGGAGTAAGTCTCCAGGTAAAGGAAGCGCCTGTCTATTTCATGGACAATGACAAAAGCCAGGCGTCAAGGGAATTTCTGGGCCGATTCCTACCTCCTTATTTCAGGGTCAAGGGAGAAGTGATCAGTCCTATAGAAGGGACAGCTCTTCTTGATAAGGGAGACGCAATGATTGTTGTGGATATACCTTCTTCTTTCCAGAAGTCCATTTTTTCAGGGGAACCAGCCAGAATCCAGGTGCAGATTGACACCACAAATTCAGGTCTGGGATTTCTTGCCTCAAGCTATGCACAGCAAATAGCCGGAAAATACGGACTTGAAATGGCTATGGAAAGAATCGGGTTGGTTGACTCCGGCCACATAAATGCTCCGATGATAATTGATGACCACAGGGTCTGGTTCAACCCCAATCAGGACGACAGATGGTTCATGAGCCTCTCCGAACTTCTGACCATCGTAACACTTTTTTCAGTCCTGCTTCCCGGAGCAGCGATGGTTCGGGAAAAGGAAAGAGGAACAGTTGAACAGCTTCTTGTTTCGCCTCTTTCTTCTTTCCAGATCATGTTTCCAAAGGTGCTTTCAATGACGACCGTAATACTTATCGGCTCAGCAATAAGTATCCTTTTTATAATCAAGGGAGTGTTCCATGTCCCTCTCAAGGGTAGCCTTGTGCTTTTTTTTTCCATCACCACACTTTATGTTTTCACAACAGCAGGGCTTGGGCTTTTCATATCTACAATTGCAAAAAACCTTGCCCAGGTCGGTATGATGACGGTTCTCATATTTGTGCCTATGCTTTTTCTTTCAGGCGCATGGACTCCTCCTGAGGCAATGCCTGCCTGGATGAGGACAGTCATGTATATTTCCCCTCTTCATTACTATATAGACACTGGCTTCGGGATTCTTCTGAAAGGCGCAGGGGTAAGGATTCTCTGGAGGGAAATACTCGGAATGGCCGCACTTGGAAGCGTAATATTCGGATTGGGCATGTGGAGATTCAGAAAACAGTTCGGGTGAATACCAAAATGGTTTATTGCCCTAAAAAACACCTTCAATATAATTTTGACAAGGTCGCAAAAAAGCCCGATTACCGTCATTCCGGCGCAGGCCGGAATCCAGAAGTATTTGAAATTACTGGATGCCGGATCAAGCCCGGCATGACGCCGACGCCTTTTTTTGCTTTTTGCGAGACCACCAATTTTGTATTTGGATTTTTCATAATTATGAGTAGTTTATCTCTGCTTCATGCGATCATAAGCATGGAAGCCCAACAGTCATATGACCAAGCAAACATATAAAAAATGAGGTAAAACCATGTTCATGTCTCTTATAAGGGAAAGAAGAAGTATCAGGAAATATGACGCAAGACCCGTAGAACAAGAAAAAATAGATCTCATCATAGAGGCGGCCTTAAGATCTCCCTCGTCAAGAAGCCTCAATCCCTGGCAGTTCATAGTTGTTACTGACCCTGAAACGCTGAAGAAACTTGCAAAATCCAAGGAACACGGAAGCGAGTTTATTGGAGGCGCTCCCCTTGGGATTGCTGTTATCGCAGATCCTGAAAGATGCGACGTATGGATTGAAGACTGCTCCATCGCCTCGATATTCATCCAGCTTGCGGCCCATTCCCTCGGACTTGGTTCATGCTGGATTCAGATAAGAAAAAGGATGCGATCAGAGAATCAAGCATCCGAGGCTTATGTAAAAAACCTCCTTGGAATCCCGGAAAACCTTGTAGTTGAATCCCTCATAGCCATTGGATATCCGCTTGAAAACAAAAAAGGGCATGCAGAAAAAAACCTTCAGATGGGAAAAATTCACTGGAATTCGTTTGGTGGACATAAATAAACCCTGCAACGCACTACAACGTAAATAAGGCCCGTATGAAAAAGCAACGGGCCTTATCCATTTGAAGAATATTGGGGAACCTCTAAATCATTGTTGTCATATTTCTTGGGATTCAGTTTCCAGGCAGCTTCCTGTCTGCTCATATTTGCCTTGCAGAATTCGGAATTCTCTCTGTAGGGTTCCAAGCTTATAAATTCAACGTCGCGAAAGTATTCACACATCAGGTTTTCGAATTTCAGGACGTTCTGCGGAAATTTTATTTTCTGATCATAAGATCCATCCGGTCTTCAGATAAGTTCCCCATCCTTTCAATATCATTGATTTTAATGCGTGAACCTTTTTAGCATTTGCACATAAATATTCTTGAGTTAACAACCTTAAACAGCTTATTAATGTTGTTCAGATTAATCGCCATTAATTGTTGAACAAGCAAACAAGTGAGAGGAGATGCTAATGAAATCAAAATCAATGTTAATCGTCTTTCCGTCGATCGTGCTGGCTTTTATTGTCGCAGCAATAATTCACGGCTGTGTGAACGATTCTGACAAGCCTTATCGCGGCAGTATGGAAGTTCTAGTAAACCCGCCGCTTGTCGGAGATACTTACGAAGGGCCTCACACCCATGAAAATGCCAATGCCGTTTTCTGGAACAAGAAAATGTATCTGTTTTATCCTACCCAGGATCCTGATAATGAAATCCATTATCAGATATATGACGGCAGCTCCTATGACGGTGGCTACACTCTCAAGATAGACGGAGATGTCCAGAATACCAGCGCCCAGATGACTCCGATAGTTGTCAACAAAATGATGTATCTGTTTTTTACAGGTCATGACTCAGGTTATCTCGATTACACATACCTTGACATCAAGACAGGAACTTGGGCAAGTCCCCAGAGGATAAAAAACGGCAGTTCAAGTCAAAGTACCAACACTGATTTGAGGTATTCGGCCGTTTTTAACACCCAAAAACAATGCATAGAGGTTTACTGGCTGCCAAGCGGCACAACAAAAATCAAATACGCCTCCATAAATGTTGACAAGGATGGATACACTTCTGGATCGTGGTCAGGATTCGCTACTCTCCCAGGAGCGGAAAACACCGAGGTGGACGGCCATCTTTCCGCAGTCTATTACCAGACAGGCGATACTACTGGAGTTACCTATCTCGCATACAGGGGCAAAAGTGACTCAAAGGCCCATATTGCCCATATAAATAATTTTTCTGTTCAATCAACAGACTCCAATTCCAGCTGGTCAATCTCAAGCAAGGACTGCGGGCCAAGCCTTGCCGATCTGGGAGAAGACAAGATGGCCATGATCTGGCTTAAAGGCGAAGGCGATGACGTATATTATCTTTATTACGATAAACTAAACTCAAGATGGGATGATTACAGCAACAAGAAAACAGTTGATGTAGATACAAACGACTGGGTGCCTAACGGAGCAATTTTCTACGAAGAGGTCCCAGACAGTGCAAGTCCGACAGGTAAAAGATATGATGCGACATTTTCAATAATATACGGACACTGGAAAGATGGAAGCATGAAGAGCAGCAGTGTCTGGAAGGTAAAAGAAGCGGAGTATATTGGCTACTGGTGGCCAACTGCCAAACCAATTGTGACTGATCTTGCAGGAGACAGCGATACCTACAAGAAAACGTTCCACTTGTGGCCGATGATGCTGTTGATAGACGCGCCCCCTTTTGTGGCAAATGGAACAAGCGGAGTGTATGACTGTAACCATTCAGAACAGCATTTTTCATGTACAGAGACCAAATTCAATTACTCCAAGTCAAACGGAGTGCTTGTCGGAGGCGAGCTAAGGGGTGGCCCTTATGTGGAGACAGGGAAAAAATCCCCCGTAACTGTTCAGATGAGTATGGGTTTAAGTGGCTCTCTTGAAAAAGGTACTGAATACAAGTGTTCATCAACTGATTCTCTTTCCCAGAGTCCTGAAGGGCTTGTATTAGGGATCTATCTGGCTCCTGTGCTGGAGGCTACCAAGCTTGAATGGTACAATATCAACAAGCAGGCCACAGGAATCTTTACTTATCCAATAAGGGTTACAGGCTATTCATATCAGAAAGAGACATTCAATCCTGTTACAGGCCCAATGTCTGACGGCACGCCTTATGACAATCTGTCAAGTCCTTATCTGAACATACCAGATCATGCTTCAGAAAATGATACAGAGCGTTTAGAAACATATAAATATGTTGACGGTTATTTTGACAGTTACACAAAAATTGCCGAAGTTAGTTCAAAACAATGGGTTGAAGACAGCCCTAATACTTCAGAGCTTGAGATTACCCAGGAAGGAAGCAGTACAGTTGGCGGTTATATTGAGCTCAAGATGGGGGTTGAACTGATGGAAAAAATATTGGGCGTAGGCGTTGAAGGATCTTTTGAGATCTATCAGACAATGAGCTATACCCAGAGCACTATCGTAGAAACAACACTTGAAAATCCTGATCCTGCTTCCGGACAGATAAAAAAGATTGATGTCGAATCATATTTTTTAAAGCCAGATATAAACGGCTACTGGGTTCCGCAAAACTCTAACCAGATAGGCGGAGCACCTGCTTTTGTTACTTACAGGGTCAAGAGCTATTTATATAAATAATGCGTTTTAACTGATTTAATCTGCCCGCCGCTTATAGCGGCGGGCTTGATTGATCACCTGACTTGGGTTTTGGAAAAGATAAAAAACAATATTAACAAGTGGTCGGAGTGACGCCCGGACTTTTTCAGGAAACAAACAGCAAGCAAACGGCTATCCCAAAACCCTCAAATTAAGTGAATATTCACCTTTATCATTCACGTGAAGCAGTCTCATTTCGGACAGTTTTTTCAGATCCCTTCTTGCTGTCTGGGTTGAAATTCCCCGGTAGATTATTGAAAACGGCGGAGTGAAGGCAAGGCTTCCCAGGTTAAAGCTTTTCTGCTGATCCAGCAGAAGATTGATAAGGTCGTATTGTCTTGATGTGATTTTTTTCTGTTGTTTCAGACTCAAACAATAGTCTCTTAATGTTAAAAGCCTTATGAAGTGATGGATAGTCTCCATCATTTTTGTGAGTGAATTTGCAGCTGCATTAAGGGTGAACTCAAGGAATGGAGTCACATCTTTTTTGAGCTTCAGGGTCTTGGAAAAGGCAATATAATAGTCATCTACATTCCTGTAATAATAGTTGGAGATTTCTTTAGGCAGATTTTTAATTCCCGCAAGCTGTAGAATCATAGCCTCAATAAGTCTGGCCGTCCTTCCGTTGCCATCCCAGAAAGGATGGATTATGGAAAAATGATAATGTGCAAGAGCTCCCCTAATGAAAGGATTGAGAGCAATTATATCATCACTGTTTATCCAGGAAATGAATTCAGACATCAAACTTCTAACGTCTTCATATATTTTGGGTGGAGTATATATCCCTCCATGAGCCTTGTCCCCGACATGAACTAAACCATTTCGAAATTTGCCAGGAATGTTTTGCTCATGGGGAATCTGCGAAGTGATTACCCTATGAATATTGCAGATTATTTCTTCTCGAAATTTAGGGCGTAACAAATCCCATCCAGTGTCTATCCTATCAAGCATTTTATAGGCTTCAATCAGGTTGAGAATTTCCTGCCTGTCTTTTCTTGTGTATTCCCCGGTATCGTGCCCTTCCGCTATTTTTTTAACACCTTCTACGGATATGGGATTGCCCTCTATTGCGGCCGTTCCTGCAATCGAACTGTAAAGAATCTCCTGCTCTATCTGAGCAGCCATTGACGGGAGAATAGGAAGGCTATTTATTGATTTATAAAGAATTCTAACCTCTGCGAGCAGAGGCTCAATCTTCAAGGGGTCATAGAGTTCGGAAAAATAGAATTTGCCAGATTTGTACGTCATAAACTCATGCATAATAAACCCTGTGTCATTAAAATTGTAACAACAATACTATTTAAAATAAGATGGTTAATAATAAAAATGGTTCAATTATGATAATATTTCTGTAACAGTATATGCGTTGGCCTGCAATATCAAAGCTATTTATATCAAATTTAAAACAGAAATGAGGTTTAGTATAATTCGAAAAGAGTGGCTGGAATGACTGGCTTGATTATATATTATGTATTTTCAATAATTTAAATCTAAGTCATGACATACAACAGGTAATATTGCTCCGGTGGCAGAATATGTAAATTTTGAATTCCATGTTGTTGCTTAATTTAGAAGGAATCACACTTCAACTTTTTTTATATATTTAATCACCGGAGCAATAACTGTTTTTAGTCTGGACAAATCCCAACAGACAGGCCGCAGTCAATATGGCAATAATAAAAGCTCCGAAAAAACAGCCTGGTTTTGATACTCTTGGGCACGATGCTATTCTCCTGTACCTGCATGTGTCAGGTTCAATATTTCGAAATAATTTTAATGGTTTTTTGAAAATGCCAAATCGATCGTAACTAAAGCTATAAAAGCTATTATTGTCCCGGCCTTGAAGTAAGGTCTAATGTGCTATATGTAATCAAAATGAGTTTATGAATCAGGAAGAACCAGGGACTGATAGGTAATTGCTGATTTCCCATTAAGAAATTTTGAAGCTTTATCCTGGGTTTAAAGATAGTCCCAATGCAAGTTATGAACAAAAAAATTAATCTATTTAAACATTTATAATTATTAAGATATGAAATCACTGAATCTGATCAAACCCTATTTCAGAGAAAATAAAAAAAGCATTTTTCTCGGCCTTTTCTGCCTCATAATTGTCGATCTGCTTCAGCTTTTTGTTCCAAGAATCATAAAAGCTTCGGTGGACGGGCTTGCAAAATCCTCGGTTGACTTGAAACACCTTGCAATCAATTCAGGCCTTATAATTGCCATTGCAGCCCTGATCGGACTTTTCAGGTATGGCTGGCGATTTTGGCTGATTGGCCTTTCAAGGCGCATTGAAGAAGGTCTCAGAAAAAAAATATACGACCATGTGATCACCTTTTCACCCTATGATCTTTCCGGAATGAAAAGCGGGGATATCATGGCAAGGGCCTCCAGCGACATTTCAGGCATAAGAATGGCATCGGGCATGGGTATAGTTGCCCTCACAGACGCGCTTTTTCTTGGAATCGCTTCCGCAATTTTCATGGCAATGCTGAACTGGAAACTCGCGCTTCTGACTCTTATCCCTCTTCCCATGATTGCAGTTTCATCAAGGCTACTCAGCAGAAAAATGCACAAACTCTATACAGATGTTCAGACTACTGTTTCCGAAATAACCGAAGCCATAAGGGAAAGGCTGTCAGGAATAAGAATAATAAAGGCATTCTCACGAGAGGCCGACGAAACCATTAAGGTCAGAGAGCTTTCTGAAAAATACCTTAGAAAAAGCATGAAAAGGGTCAGGGTTACAGGCCTTTTTATTCCCCTCATGATTTTTTTCACAAACCTCGGACTTGTGATAATTCTTTTTGCAGGCGGCAGAATGGCCATAAGAGGAGAGATAACAGCCGGTGATTTTGCCGCGTTCATAAGCTATCTGACCCTCATGACATGGCCTATGATGGCGATGGGCTGGGTTGTGACCCTTATCCAGAGGGGCAAAGCGTCCATGGACAGAATCGAAGGCCTGCTAAGCGTCAAACCAGTCGTATCAGAGCAGCCGGATTCAATGAATAATTTTGAGATTAAAGGCTCAGTATCCTTTATAAACATGGGCTTTTCCTATGGTTCTGTTTCGGGTTCTGACTATTTCTTCAGGAATTTCAACCTAGACATTCCTCCAGGCACAACACTTGGGATCACAGGCCCTCCTGGTCATGGGAAAACCACCCTTCTCGGTTTTCTTCCACGTTTCTATGACCCGTCCGAAGGCATGGTTATGATAGACGGAATAGATATCAGAAATCTGTCCCTTGATCTTCTGAGAAAAAACATATCTCTCATGCCCCAGGAACCTTTCCTATTTTCAGGAACCATAAGGGACAACATAAAATTAGACCTTGAAATTGAAGACTCGGAAATAATGAATGCTGCAAGAAAGGCCGCGATTGACACAACAATAATGGAACTTCCCGAAGGCCTTGATACAAGGGTCGGAGAAAAAGGAGTGCTTCTTTCAGGTGGACAGAAACAGAGGGTGGCGCTTGCCAGGGTTTTTCTAAGACCAGCACCGATAATTCTTCTTGATGACCCTATAAGCCAAGTGGATGCAGTATCAGCTTCCATGATTATGGAATCGATCATGGAGTTTGCAAAGGGAAAGACACTCATAATAGTATCTCATAGGCTTTCGGCCCTTAAAATATCCGACAGAATAATTGTCATGGAAAATGGTGAAATAACAGAATCAGGAAACCATGACGAGCTTGTCGCGCTTGGCGGCTATTATTCACGCATCTCCAGAATGCAGGCCATAGAAGAGGAACTCAATGCGCTTTAATAAGGGACATTTTGACGAAGAAAAACTTGGTAAAAGCGTTGACCTGAAATTTCTCTCAAAGCTATTGCCATTCATAAAGCCATACAGATCTTCGGTTGCTATTTCAATTTTTCTGGCACTTGCCGTAAGCGCCCTTGAAATTACGACTCCGCTCATAACCAGATATGCCCTGGATCATTATATCAACCCTGAAAAAGCGGTCGGCGGGACTTTTAACGTGGAATCCGCCCTGGCCGGAATAATGATTGCGGCAGGACTTCTGCTTGTTTCATCATTCCTGATATTCATCACAGGTTTTGCCCAGATCCAGACCATGGAATACGGCGGCCAGAGGATTCTGAATGACCTCAGGGTAAAGCTTTACAGCCATATGCAGAGTCTGCCGGTCGAATTTTTTTCCAAAAATCCTGTGGGAAGACTTGTAACAAGAATCACCAGCGACATAGATAATATGCTGGAGATGTTCACGACTGTTCTTGTTTTCTTTTTCAAGGACATTTTTCTCATGCTCGGCATAATGGGAACAATGGCCATGATAAATTTGAAACTGACTTGCGCTACTTTCATAATTCTGCCGTTTGTGCTCATGGCGTCAAAATATTTCGGAGGGGAAACCAGGGCCGTATCAAGACAGCTCAGAACTAAAACAGCCCAGCTCAACACAACTGTGGCTGAAACCCTTGCTGGCTCGGCCGTCATCCAGTCCTTCAGGCAGGAAGAATATTCAAAGGCCAATTTTGATACACTGAACCACGGAGCTTATCTGGACGGCATGAAGGAAATACGCGTTTTCGGAATTTTCATGCCTGTGATCGAATTTTTAAGCTCTGTGGCTCTTGCGATAATAATCCTTTACGGTGGCCTTGCTGTTCAAAATTCAGACATAACCATAGGCTCCCTCGTTGCCTATATTTCATACCTAAGAATGTTTTTCAGACCAGTTAGAGACATGACAGAAAAATATAATGTAACCCAGACAGCACTCGCGTCTGCGGAAAGGATTTTTCAGATTCTTGACGCTGAGGACACCGATATTCATCATAATGATATTCGAAAAGATGATACGGTACCAATTTCAGATGAAATTCAACCCTTTGAAACGCTTGAGTTCCAAAATGTATGGTTCGGCTATGAGCCAGGAATCTATGCAGTAAAAGACATAAGCTTCAAACTTGAAAAAGGCAGAACAATCGCAGCAGTCGGGCACACAGGCGCAGGAAAGACAACTGTCATAAGCCTTATTCTGAAATTCTACGATCCTGAAAAAGGAGCAATAACAATAAACGGAAAGAATATTTCAGAAATGAACGTGGAAGAAGTCAGAAAACGCATTGCCCTTGTAACCCAGGACCCCTTCATTTTCAGCGGATCAATAAGGGACAACGTAACCTGCCTAAGAAACAATATGGATGATAAAAGAATTACTGAAATACTTGATGCTGCCCAGTGCCTCGATTTTGTCAAAAATCTGCCGGACGGAATAGATTCAGTGCTTGGAGAAGGAGGGGTGAGACTCTCGAGCGGACAGCGCCAGCTTCTTTCAATAGCAAGGGCAATAGCATCGGACCCTGAAATAATAATACTCGATGAAGCGACATCTTATGTGGATTCAGAAACCGAGAAAAAGGTAAAATATGCCCTTGATAATCTCGCTTCAGGCAGAACGGCAATAACCATTGCCCACAGGATAAGCACAGCAAAAAGCGCGGATGAGATACTTGTTTTCCATAAAGGAGAAATAACAGAGCGCGGAACCCATGAAGAGCTTATTGAAATGAAGGGCTATTACTGGAGGCTGAATTCGCTTGAGGGGGTATGATTGGTTTTGGGGAGGCCTCTGGCAGGTCGTTTCTTTGAAAAAAAAGCTCCGCAAAAAACTTGTCCAATTTTAGATTTTTGAAGTCTGATTTTTGGTTGTAAATTAAAGGTCAATATTTCAACAATATGTAATCGATTGTTGATCGTAGGGTGTTCAAGCCGGAATGCTTGCGCACCAGAAGCTATCAAAGGCAATCATTTTTACAAAGAGCCTAAAACCTGCCTCATTATAACGAATCCATAAGCATAGCCTTCACATACCTTCCTAAAGCAAGGCAAGAAGTGAGACCAGGAGAATCTATGCCAATAAGATTTATGAATCTGCCGTGATTTCTATCCTGTTTGATTATGTAATCCGAATGATTCTTTGGAACAGCCATGATCCCGGCCTGATGAAGTTCAATATCAGCTTCTGTAAGATCAGGAAAAAAGCGTTTTACAGCTTTCAGATAATCAGAAACAGGCCTTAAACCACTTCCGTAATCATCCTTCCCTCTTCCCACGGTTTTAGCTGGGCCAATGGTTATTGTTTTTCCGATTGTAACTTCTCCAGCAATATAATCAAAAGCAGGAGTAAGATGAACACCAACCGTTTTTGTTATTTTTCCTTCAGAAAGCAGCCTATGGAATTCAACCAGAGAAACTTCGGCCTTTTCACCAGTTGTATTGCAATAGCCATACGGTGCAGGATATACGTTCATACCTGACATTAAAAGCCCGGGCCTGTTATCAGCATAGAACTTTGCAGCTTCTCCGCGAACGCCTTCAACCTCGTAAGGTGATTCAGGATCAATCATGCGTGCAACTTCATCGCTGTAAAGCCCGGCCGCGTTTATCACGTAATCGGCCTCAACCGCCTCCTTATTCTTTCCGAAATCAAGATCCAGGCTGAATATTGAACCATTTGCTGAAACAGAAACAAGCTCGGCTCCAATTATGATCTCTCCGCCCAGAGACTTGAAAACAGCGTGAAGCCTTGAAACAAGAGCCATGGCGTCCACAATACCTGAAGTTGGGACAAGAAGGGCCTTGACGCCCTTGACATTAGGTTCGTGAGACCCGATGTCCTGGCCTTCCACCCAGCTCATTCCAGGCACTCCGTTTTCCTCGGCTATCCTGTATGTTTCTTCAAGATACTCGATTTCCATGTGGGAAGTGGCCACCACAAGCTTGCCAGTATTTTTATGAGGCACATTGTGATTAACGCAGAATTCATAAAGAAGAGGATTGCCTTCAACACAGAGACCGGCTTTTATCGGGCATTTTGATTTGGGATAATATATTCCGGCATGAATGACGCCTGAATTTCTGGAGCTCTGGTTGTCTGCCTTGATCCTTGAGTTTTTCTCTATGATGAAAACCTTAAAACCGGAAATCCTCTGGATCTCACATCCGATTGAAAGTCCGACAACCCCGCCACCGATTATAAAAACACTTTTTTTCTGCATTTTGTTTTTTCTTGTTCCGGTTTTTCAATACTTTGCTGTACTATTAAGAATTAATTATTATTATAAAAAAATATGTTTGTAAAACTGCTTAAGAAAAGGAGATGTCTGGCTTGATAAGAGCCATCGTATGATAACACAACAGGAAAATATTAATGGAGAGTGAGAGTTACACGCCGATTTATCTTAAAACCAAAGAATCAGGTCTGCTTGCCGAAAAAATCAAAACAGCTTCGGAAATTCTAAAAAACTGCATTCTGTGTCCCAGAAGATGCGGAGTAGACAGAACATCAGGCAAACTCGGAGTCTGCAAAACAGGCAGAAACGCATTTGTAAGCAGCTATGGCCCGCATTACGGAGAAGAAGAACCCCTTGTAGGTGAAAGCGGATCTGGCGCCATCTTTTTCACACATTGCAATCTCGGATGCATTTTCTGCCAGAACTATGAAGTAAGCATCGAAGGCAAGGGATTCGAAATGGAAGACGATCGCCTTGCTCACATTATGATAGGCCTCCAGAATGAAGGATGCCACAATATCAATCTTGTAACCCCTACACATGTGGTTCCCCAGATCATCAGGGCCATTGACATAGCATGTGACATGGGACTTTGCATCCCGATTGTCTACAATTCCAGCGGATATGATTCCATTGAAACACTCAAACTGCTTGATGGAATCGTTGACATATACATGCCTGACTTCAAATTCTGGAATCCGGAATCATCAAAAATGGCCTGCAATGCTCCAGATTATCCCGAGGTGGCAAAGATCGCCATAAAAGAAATGCACCGCCAGACCGGAGACCTTGAAACCGGAGATATAGGACTTGCATATAAAGGCTTGCTGATCCGTCATCTCGTAATGCCAGGAATGATTGACCAGACAGAAAACATTTTGAATTTCATAGCTAAAGAGATCTCTACAAAAACATATGTAAACATAATGCCCCAGTACAGACCATTCGGAGAGGCTGAAAACCTACCTGAACTAAACAGAATGATAACAGGAGATGAATATAAGGCCGCACTTGAATCAGCTGTATGCGCAGGCCTTGAAAGACTTGATTCCGCAGGTATGCGCTTCATAGCAGGTTAATTTTTTTCAAGGAGAACATATGACAGAAAACAACTCATCCATGAAAGCCTTATCCTTCGATGAGAAAGCACATACCTGGGACGAACAGCCTGAAAGATTGGTGCTTGCAAACGCAATAGCAGAGGCCATAAAAAAAACTGCTAAGCTATCTCCTGAAATGAGAGCCTTTGAATACGGATGCGGAACCGGCTTATTGGGATTTCTCCTTAAGCCCATGATAGGCAGCCTTATAATGGCAGATGCATCAGCAGGGATGCTGAAAGTTGCGGATGAAAAGATCAAAAGGAATAACATCAAAGACACCTCAACTCTGTGCATCGATCTTGCCCAAAATGATCTGCCAGACATGACAGATCTGACTGGCACGCCTGATCAGAAATTTGACTTGATTTTCACGCAGATGACGTTCCATCACATACTCGATTATGCCCGTGTCATAGAAAAAATCTTTGAAATGCTTAATCCGGGCGGCTTTTTTTGTATCGCAGATCTTGAGAAGGAAGACGGCAGCTTCCATGAAGGCAATGAAACTGTCCATGACGGCATTGATTCAGAACTTCTCGAAAGAATTCTCATAGATAAGGGCTTTTCTGTCACAGGAAGAATTATCGCCCACTCAATGTCAAAAAATGACAGGGACTACCCTATTTTCCTGATCACAGCCATGAAAGGAACATGATCAATGGCAACAGCAGACAAGAAAAAGAATCCTGAAAAGACTGCACCAAAGAAAAAGACATCAACCCCTTCAAGAAAAAAAAAAGCAGCGCCAAATCCGGATCCAAAAGCCTCCGAGCCAGAAAAAACCGCTGATGATAGTATTCAATGCATAGGGACAGGCTGCCTTGAAATAATAGAAAGAAAGCCTGCCAAAGCTACCGGAAAACCTCCGATTCTTTTCATACACGGCGCTTTCATAAGCGCAAAATGCTGGGAAGTCTATTACCTCGACTATTTTGCCGAAAAAGGATACCACGCCATTGCCATCAGCCTTAGTGGACACGGTGCAAGCAAGGGCGGAGACAAACTTTATACCCTGGCAATAAGTGATTATGTGAAGGATGTCGCGTCGGTCATTGCCACCATGGATCAGGAACCAATTCTCGTAGGACATTCAATGGGCGGACTTATAATCCAGGATTATCTGAAACTTCCTGGATCAAGGGCAAAAGCTGCTGTTCTGATGGCGTCATCTCCGCCCGAAGGGCTGAGCAGGACTGCTCCGACCATGTTGTTCCAGCATCCAGCCTCGTGCATGAAGCTTAATATGATCAACATGCTTCCAAGATCAATGTGGGCAGAGTTTATCTCGGCAGAAGAACTCAGAGACATTTTCTTCAGCAAACTGACTTCACTGGAATCAATAATGCGTTTTTTGCCGATGTTCCAGCACGAGTCGCCCATGGCCATTTTTGAGATGACTTTTTTCGATCTGTTCACCATCAGAAAAATCAATGTCCCCATTTTTGTGATGGGCGGAGAAAATGACATAATAATTCCGCCTGGTTTTGTGAAATACACAGCTTCTTTTTACAACACAAAACCTGTTGTCCTCGAAAATGAAGGGCACGCCATCATGCTTTCAGACGACTGGAAAACAGGTGCTGACAGAATAATTAAATGGCTGGATGAAATTGGGCTGTAATAATTGCCAAAAACATCGACATGAAACGATTCTTCTGTTATCGCGTTTTCCAATCAAAAAGACAAAGTTGCAATAAGCAGGAAAAAACTCCATAGCCATGCCTGACTCGATCCGGCATCAAGTATTTTCAGACGGATGATAGCAGCCTTCGCCTGAATGATGAAAATCAGGCTTTTTGCAGTCCATTATTTTAGTATTCATTACGGTCAGGAATCATGAAAAAAGAAACCCAGATTATCAATGGAAAGCGCTCAGGAGATCTCTTCTGCCGCTTCTGGACGCCAGAAACAGAACCCATAGGCCTTGTCGTAATTCAACACGGATATGCCGAACACAGCGGCAGATATGAAGAAGTCGGAAAAATTTTTACTGAACAGGGATATGCGGTCGCAGCCCTTGATCTTCCTGGTCACGGAAAATCAACAGGCCAGAAGGCTTATACCGAAGACTTCGGCATATACGTTGACGAGCTTGAAAACTTCTTAGATTTCAGCATAAACAAATTCCAGGGAATACCGGTGTTTCTTTTGGGACACAGCATGGGAGGAGCGGTCAGCCTTATTCTATGCCTAAGAAACAGCAATGCAGTCAAGGGCCTTATTCTTTCCGGCGCAGGCATAAGACTGAAAAGCTTCCTGCCCCAGATCGCAATTTTTAAAATAGCGGAATTCATGGCTAAGCATATGCCTGACAAAGGATTCATAAAGCTTTCAAGCAAACTGGTATCAAGGGACAAAAACGTTGTAAAGGCATATGAGAAAGACCCCCTTTGCTTCCACAGGAAAATTCCTTTCTCAACTCTCAGAGAATTTGCAAATGCAGGACTTTTCATTGAAAAAAATATGAGGCGGCTCACCACTCCTGTTCTGATTCTTCATGGAGGAGACGACAGGATAATTGATCCGGCAGGAAGCAGAATGCTTTATTCTGCGGTGGCTTCGCCAGACAAAACTCTTAAAATATTCAACGGCCTGTATCATGAAATAATGGCTGAACCTGAAAAAGAGACTGTTTTTAAAACCATGACAAGCTGGGTAAAGGCAGCGTCCTGAATCAGATTTAAGTTTGACAACGTCGCAAAAAGTCCGGTTATTGTCATTCCGGCGCATGCCGGAATCCGGAAGTGTCGTAAAATACAAAAAATGCCGGATCAAGTCCGGCATGACGCCACCGCCCCCTTTTTGATTTTTTGCGAGGCCATCAATCCTTTCTCAGATTCTGTTAACGTTTTCTATGTCATAGGTTCTGAAAACAAACCGCATTTTTTCAAGTTTTGCTCCATCAAGGGACTGAGGATGAATTTTTTCAGACAAAGAAACAAGCTCTTCATATGAAGGAATGGAGTCAAGCCCCTTTCCAAATGATTTTCCGTCAATGGCATTAAAAACCAGAGCATCAGATCCGTCTGTGGCAACCGCAAGTGGTATCTGTCCATCGCATGCTATTCTTGCAGCTGCAATTATTTCTCTCTCCACAGAAGCGACAGACCCGGCAACGCATCTTATGGCCATCATCAATCTCGAAGCCACTTTTACTGCAAGATCAATACGGGAGGAATATGGCTCTCCTGCAATACTGAATTCAATCGGATAACGCGGAATTATTGATTCCTTTGCATACCCTTTTTTCTCAAGTAAAAATTTCAGTAGATTCTGCCTGTTTTCCTCTGCGCCTATATTTGGCAGCATCTCCCCTGTAATACAGTCTTTGATGCAATCATAATGCTTTTCCATGGACTCACCTCTATTCTGGTAAAAACCCGGTTATTGGGAAGTGTTTTAGAAACTTGCTTCAGATATCAGACTCCCATTCCAACGACAACAGTAATGCCTTCAAAATAAGTGGTCGGTTTTGATTGGACAGATTTTCTGAAAATATAAGTGAAAATCCTATCAACAAATCCTTATATAATTTTGACCTCTGTGTCTCATATTTTTAATAAAAGCTTCAAGCGGCGATTGGAATTTCCAGACCTTCAAAATATGTTTTATCAGGCGTATTATTCTTAAAGCTCTGGTGAGGCCTTTTTGTGTTGTAGAACCTCAGATAATCGCCAATTTTGTGTCTCGCTTCTGACATGCTTCCATAGGCCTTCAGATAAACCTCCTCATATTTCAAACT
>NZ_AUEY01000050.1 GCF_000426225.1 Desulforegula conservatrix Mb1Pa | reverse complement strand
GAACGTGGATCTGTCATGCTCACAAGTAATCTTCCCTTTTCCAA
Organism: Desulforegula conservatrix Mb1Pa; assembly: GCF_000426225.1. Lineage (NCBI taxonomy): Bacteria > Pseudomonadati > Thermodesulfobacteriota > Desulfobacteria > Desulfobacterales > Desulforegulaceae > Desulforegula > Desulforegula conservatrix. The sequence goes on along the minus strand of NZ_AUEY01000050.1, from coordinate 30,148 downwards.
ATGGGAGCAGATTTTCAAGGATCCCATGACTACCGCCGCTGCCATTGACAGACTTGTACATCATAGCATCATTCTTGAACTTAACTTGCCAAGCTACAGGCTGGAAAAGTCAAAACAGAAAATTAACGAGGAAAAAAGTGAGGAAAATGCGCCTTAAATTAGGAAACTGGATCGGGAATTATAACTGTCGCTGACACGGAAAAATAATTGTCGTTGATCATATGAGGGTTTTTCATCTTCATTTGCTTGTCAGGGAGGCTCCATAAGCCAGAGTCAAAGTCAACGTCTGCCCATTCCGCCTTTCTCAGCTCTCCAGGTCTTACAAAGAACATTGGGGAAAGCTTCAAGGCGCATCTAACTACAAAGGTTCCATTATAGCGGTCTATGGCTCTTAAAAGCTCTGCTGCCTTTTCTGGCTCTATTATTGCCGCTCTGTGGGTAACATTAATTGGGGGTAGTGCGCCTCTTAAATCCGCTGTAGGATCTCTTTCCGCTCTGCCTGTGGCTATGGCGTATCTGAAAACCTGACTGCATGCTATTTTAAGTCTGTGTGCCAGATCAACCGCGCCTCGTTCTTCCGTTGCTCTTAATATTGCCAGAACATCAGGTGCTTTTAGTTCTTTTACGGGAGTTGAGCCAATGACAGGAAAGACTATAGTTTCAAGCCTTCTGATTTTCTTTTGCGCTGTGGCTTCTGTCCATTGAGCTGAAAATTTTTCAAACCATTCACGGGCAATGTTTTCAAAGGTGTTTTCTATTCGCTCTGTAATCTCTGCTTCTTCGGCCTTTTTTAATGCCCCTGGATCAAGGCCTTTATCAAGAAGCTTCTTTGCCTCAAAACGCTTTTCCCTGGCATCTGCAAGGCTCACTGTGGGGTATGCGCCAAAGGAAAGAAGCTTTTCTTTTCCCTCAAAGCGGTACTTCATCCTCCAGAGCTTTCCACCGCTTGGCGAAACATAAAGAAAAAGGCCGTCACCGTCAAAAAGCTTATAAGCCTTGTCTGCTGGTTTCGAGCTTTTAACTTTAACGTCGGTCAATCCTGATGTGTTTTTCTTTGGCATACTCAATACCCCCTGATTAATTTGAAGGCTTTGTATTTGAGGCTTTCAGGCTTTTGGGGGTATTTATGTCAGGGGTATTTGTGCTTATGAAAAAGATACCCCCGATAATACCCCAAAAACGCTTGGATTTAGGGGTATTTTATAACACTTTATTGGACTAATGAAAATAAAAAACCCCTTATTTCTAAGGGGTTTGTGCACTTTATTGGACATCTTTGGATGTTTGTCTGGTACCGGAGGAGAGACTCGAACTCTCAAGAGCTTGCGCTCGGCGGATTTTGAGTCCGCTGCGTTTACCATTCCACCACTCCGGCACAGATTCTGCTTTTTTAGTTAAAAAAAATATATATGTCAATCAATAATCTTTAATGTTTTGTCGCTGCAAAGCTCTGAAATCAGACCTCTGAGCCTTTTGCCAAAGCTTCGTCAGCAGTGCAAGGCATTTGGCATTTTGCTTTGTTATGAGCTCCTTAAATATCTGGTCAGGAATTTGTCCAGATGATTGGCAAAATCGTTCCTGTTTCTCTGGTTTAGCGGAGGAGGTCCACCTGTATCTATTCCGCTGCCTCTAAGGGTGTCCAGGAAATCTCTCATATTCAGGCGTTCTCGTATATTGTCGGTTGAATATAGTTCTCCGCGAGGGCTTAGAGCATGCCCTCCTTTTTCGATAACTTCCGCAGCCAATGGAATATCGCTTGTTATTACAAGATCTCCTGGCCCAAGTCTTTTAACTATTTCATTGTCTGCCACATCAAATCCTGATTCTACCTGAAGCATTTTTATGAAGCGAGACTTTGGTATGCGCATATATTGATTAGCTACTAGAGTCAGCTGAACTCCTGTGCGTTCTGCCGCTCTGAATAAGATATCCTTGATCACCACAGGGCAAGCATCTGCGTCCACCCATATTATCATTTTACAACCTTCTGATGTATTTTAAAAAAATGAATAACTATCCTTCATAGCGTCCTGGAAACGGGAATCCATATGCAATGAATTTTTTGACCGTCATTCCGAATATATTGATTTTAATACCTGTTTTCAGTGATTCCATGACGGTTCTGATAACAACATAAATCAGATCAATTTTTGAAATGAATGAATGATGCTGGGTTTCATAGAATTTTATGTAGTTCTCTGATGTGCCGTAATACTCGAGGGGTCTTATGGATATTTTGATCTTTTCTGATATTGATCTGTCTGAATCACCCAGTTTGTTGAGAAGTTTGATGAGCTCTGGCAGCTCTCTATAGTTTTTTTTCATCAGTACGAATGAAAAACTTATTTCAGGCCGCTTTTTTGCATTTTTTGCATGCTTGAGCATGAACCTGATGTTTTTGACCAGCTTGTCAAATTCTACATTTACCCTTATCGTTTCAATTGTTTTTTTTTGGGCTCCGTCAAGGCTAACGCTCAGATCGTCTGCAATGCCGTTATCAATTATATGCCTGACGTTTTTCTCTGTCAGAAGGATTCCGTTGGAGCTTATTTCTACTCTGCTGCCGCTTTTTTTCAGAATTTCAGCCGCCTTTTTCCATTTTGGGTATAGAAGAAATTCGGTGCCATTCATGAAGAATCTCATGATGTCTGTGTGTTTGTGAAATGCCTCGTCAACGTATTTGTCGTCAAGGATTCCACCTGTCGAGACAGATCCGTTATGAAGCCCAAGACAGTGTATGCATCTTGCGTTGCATCTGTTTATCAGTTCAACCTGTCTAACCGGTGCTATGACATCGCAAGTGTCTTTTGATTCAAGAAATGACTTCAGACTTTTGCCCACAAGGTCAAGCTTGTGCAGAATGTTTTTCCATTCTGCCGTGGTGCATGAAACATGGCGTTCTTTCCAGGCATTTTTTTTGATGCACCTGAAATACTTTGAGAACATTTTTTCATATTCCGGAGTCATGGCTTTGATTTTGTGCATGAATATGAAGTAGAGAGCGTCTATGTCATAATCATCTGTCTCTCTCTTCTGGACAGAATGATATTTAGCAACAAATTCGTTATAAACCCAGAACAGCTTTGTGTGCGAGCTGAAAGATCCGTCATTGTAACATTCTTTACAGTGGCGGTTCGGGAAAGCACCTTTGCTCACCTGTTGTCTGAAGAATCTGTATTTATCATTATTCCAGACTGTTTCAAGCCCGTTTTGCTGCCAGTTGCCCATGGGCATGGGATTTCTGCAGCAGACCTTCATTTCTCCGTCAAGCCCCAATACACCTTCGATCCACGGAGCAATGCAGAAATTTTTTAGATCATCGTTGCCGGTAATTATGTCTCCTGAATCAACCCTGAGTCTTTTAAAAGCTATCCCGAGCTCTCTTTTGTCCTTAGAATCAGGGACTTCAGACATTTTTTTTGACGAGCTGAGGATATCCAGCTTTTCAATTTTTACAGGTTTATCAAACTCAAACACGAACATTTTAACGTAGTCTGGCAAGGTGCTTCTAATGGTTATCTGGGGAGCTATATTCCCGTTGATAATTATACTAAGATCCTTGTCGAGCGAGTTGTCAGACGAATAATAATCTATATGAATGGCGTATGATTCTGATGACTCAATATTTTTAGGCTCTATCGAGGCTTTGCCATCTGTAAACCTGTAACCAGATTCAACTTCATGAAATCCGGAGCTGTATTTAACTTCTTCAAGTCTGTAATCAATTTCTTTACTTTTTTTCATTCTCTGCTCCATGGCAGTTTTTCTTTAATCAAAAATGATGAAGCCGCAAATGTCGCAGCTTGAACATTTGAAATGAGTCAGGCCGTTTGAATGACAAGCCTGTTGTCGCATTATTACTGGAAAACCCTTTTGAAAAGGCTATGTTTCCCTTAGATGTTGAAAAGCGAAATAATAATCCTTTTTGGACTTATGGATCTTGGGGAACTTTTTGTAAAAAGTTCCTTAAGTCCCCTCAAAAAATTTATGTTTTTATTTTGATCAGACGCAAATGCCCTAAAATTGTGCACGTATTGTCTAATTACCTGAAAGTTTTTGCCAAGCTTTTTTAAAAAAGCGACCTATGACCTTTCATCTAACAGAAGAGTTCAATTTATGACGATGTGAAGTATATACACGGACTTTTTTTCGCCTTTGGCTGCCGTTTTTTGAAAAAATCACCGCAAAACAGTTCATGGGTGGAATCAGGCGTAAGGCATCCAAAATTTAGAATGCCTAAAAATAGATAACTTGGGACAGTTCCTCTGCCGTCACATTGCCTTCCCTCAGGATTTGGATATTTTCAGTTGTTGCGTCTATAACGGTTGAACCTTTTCCTCCAGCCAAAGTCCCGGCGTCAAGGACAAGGTCAACTGATTCTATGATACTCTCCGGCAAATCGCTTATTCGGATGCACGATTCCATGTCGGAAATATTAGCGCTTGTTCCTGTGATCGGACATCCTGCGTGTTGGGCGAGAAAAGCTGCAACCGGGTTTCCGGGCATTCTTATTCCTATTTTACCAGTTCCGGCTGTCAATCTTTGGGGAAGATGATCTTTTGCTTCAAGTATAACAGTTATTAGTCCTGGCCAGAATTTTTTCATAATTATCAAGGCATTTTCAGGGACATCCTTAACAAGTTCTGAAATATCATAGTCTGCGGGAATGAGAATAAGCAGGGGTTTGTCTGCGGATCTTTTCTTTATTTCATAGATTCTTTCAACAGCATCAGGATTGAGTGAATCTGCGGCAAGGCCGTACATGCTTCTGGCGGGAAACACTACAACGCCGCCACGTTTTATGATCGAGGCGGCGCGTTCGATAATGGATAGATCCGGTGAGACCGGATCTATCCTTACTATCTTTTCATTATACCGATCTTTATATCGGAAGTTTTCTGTTCTGACGTTCAACGCTTTCTGCCATTTCTTTTTTGAAGTCATCCAGAAGTTTTGCAAGGTTTTCGTCTGCAAGTGAAATCATCTGTGCCGCGAGAACTCCGGCATTCCTCGCTCCGGGCTTTCCGATCGCCACTGTTGCCACAGGAACTCCAGGAGGCATCTGAACGGTCGCAAGCAGGGCATCAAGGCCGTTAAGGGCGGATGAATCTATCGGAACACCTATGATTGGAAGCGTTGAGTGTGCGGCCATTGTTCCTGCAAGATGGGCTGCATGGCCTGCTCCTGCAACTATTACCTTCATGCCCCTTGCCCTGGCATTTTTTGCAAAGTCCATGGCCTTGTCAGGTGTTCTGTGGGCAGATGCCACCATTATTTCATAAGTAATGCCGAACTGCTTGAGAACGGCAACGGTTTCTTTCATCACATCAAGATCTGATGCGCTTCCCATTACTATGCCTACCTGAGGTGGCTGGCTGAGTCTGATGACCGCCTTTTTGCCTATGTCTTTTCTGTAGAAAGAGCCGTCCCATGAAATTTTTGAAGCAGCCTGATAAGCCTTTTCAATGGCTTTTTCAACTGTATCGCCTATCGCGGTAACACCCAGTACCCTGCCGCCGTTTGTGAAGAATTTTCCGTCCTTGAAGGTGGTGCCTGCATGGAAAACAACGGCGTCTCTTACTTTTGCCGCGTCTGAAAGGCCTTTTATTTCTTTACCTTTTTCATAGCTGCCGGGATATCCGCCTGCTGCCATTACAACGCATACTGTGGATTTGTCGTCTATTTCAATTGTGTGCTTATGGAGAGTCCCATCTATTACGGCTTCCATGAGAGGAATTATGTCTGATTTGATCCTCATCATAAGAGGCTGGGTTTCAGGGTCTCCGAATCTTGCGTTGAATTCAAGAACCTTTATCTTGTCGCGTTCGATCATAAGCCCTGCGTAAAGTACGCCTTTATAAGGCCTTCCTTCCGCAGCCATGGCCTGGACAGTCGGGATCATTACTTCCTTCATGATCTTGTCCTGCATGAATTTGTCAGCAACCGGGGCAGGGGAGTAAGCTCCCATTCCACCTGTGTTCGGGCCTTTGTCATCATCGAATGCTGTCTTGTGATCCTGGGCAGCTGGAAGAGGAAGGACTGTCTTGCCGTCTGTCAGAGCCATAAAAGAAGCTTCTTCTCCTGTCAGAAACTCTTCGATGACGACTTTTTTGCCTGCTTCGCCGTGGATCTTGTCTTTCATGATTTCAGAAAGAGCGTCAATGGCTTCTTTTTCTGTCTGGCATACGACAACGCCTTTACCGGCTGCAAGCCCGTCTGCTTTAACAACAAGAGGCGCTCCGAGGACTTTGACGTATTTTTCAGCTTTTTCAAAGCTTGTGAAATTTTTGCCTTTGGCTGTTGTTATATTGTATTTTTCAAGAATTGTTTTGGTGAATGCCTTGCTTGCTTCAAGTATGGCTGCTTTCTGATTCGGGCCAAAAGCCTTGAGGCCTGCCTTGTTGAATCTGTCCACAATGCCTTCTGAAAGTGGCTGCTCAGGGCCAACAACGGTCAGAGCAATTTCATGCTTCTGGGCAAATGAGCACAGTGCTTCAATATCATCAGCCTTTATCGGAACGCATTCTGCAAGACCTTCTATCCCTGCATTGCCCGGTGCACAGTATATCTTTTTAACTTTCGGGCTCTGGCTTATTTTCCAGATCAGAGCATGTTCTCTTCCGCCACTTCCAACAACAAGGATATTCATTTATGTGTATCTCCTGAATATAGTATTCTGAATTTTATAAATTTGATTATTTATGGCTATGTTCCCGTTAAATGTTGAAGTCTGAAGAACAAAGCATTTATAAGTTTCATTGCTTGGGGAACTTTTTGTGAAAAGATCCCTAAACCCCTCAAGAACTTTATAATTTTACCATAAGAACAGTATATTATCTTTATTACTGAAAAGTTTTTGCGGAGCTTTTTTCAAAAAGCGACCCGCCGGAGGCTTTTTTTAGTTATTTTTTACACACTTAAGGCAACAAAGCCTTATTTATATATCGACTAAGACGCTGCCTTAGATTTTTTCTGTTTGAGAGTCAGGTCAATAAGCCTGTCAAGAAATTCCGGGAAATTGTAGCCAGCCGCCTTTGCTGATTTAGGGAGCAGGCTGTTGGCGGTCATTCCTGGAATTGTATTTGTTTCAAGCACGAAAAGCTCTCCGTCTTCCCTCAGCATCATGTCTGTTCTGCTGTATATCTCACAGAAAAGGGCCTTGTGGGACTCTTCAGCGAGTTTCATGACTTTATCAGCTATTTTTCTGTCAATTTCAGCAGGGCAAATTTCCAGAGCTTCGCCAGTAGTGTATTTGGCCACAAAGTCAAAATATTCATGATCTTTGCCCGGAATGATTTCAATTATGGGCAAAGCTTCAAGGCCAGCCCCGTTTCCTATCACCCCGCAGGTAAGTTCCCTTCCCGCAATATATTCTTCAACAAGAGCGCAGTCATCTTCGATAAACGCCTTTTCAAGTGCTGATTCCATGTCTTCCGCTGACTTTACTATTGACATCCCTATGCTTGATCCGCCTGAAGCAGGTTTGATAACAACCGGAAGGCCGAGTTTGTCAAGTCCATGGATTCTGTCTTTCCAGCCTGGTTTTGAGTATACAACGTCAAAAGCCGGTGTGGATACGCCAGCCTGAACAAGAAGTCTTTTTGATGCCAGCTTGTTCATGGCCACTGCGCTGCCCAGGACGCCCGATCCCTGATATGGAATGTCAAACAGGTCAAGAAGCCCCTGTATTCTCCCGTCTTCACCGTAAGGGCCATGCAGGATGATCAAGGCGGCATCTATATCTGCGGCATCATTAATCAGTTTTGAGACTTCGGTCTTGGTGTCGTAGAAAACAACATCATATTTTGATTTATCGAGTGCGGCGAGAACTTCACGGCCGCTGCTTAGTGAAACTTCTCGCTCCGGCGAGGTTCCGCCTGCAAGAAGTGCTATTCTGAGTTTTTTCATTTTCAGATCCGGTAATCCTTGTCTTTTTCCTGTTCGGAAGTTGTGACGTCTATGGCTATTTGTTCCTGCTGCCCGATATTTTTAAGCAGCTCCTCTTTGGCCTTAAGGTATTCCATTCTTGTTATAAGACCGTTCTCATACATTTTCCCAAGCTCGGTCAGCGTTTTAAGTCTTCCTGAGTCTGGTGAATCAAGAAGCATTCTTGCTGACTGAGGGATTGCGATGTTATCCTGATCATCCCTGTTTTTACTCATTTTTACAGATGCAAGGCCGCCAAGAAGCCTGATTTCAAGAGATGTTCCTGAAAACTCAGGAAGGCTGAGGATTTTGGCAAGGGATTGCTGGTGTTCCTTGAGTTTTCTGATTGAATACCATGCGCTAAGTCCTATGATTATAAATCCGGCCAGTAGAATCCAGGCCATGTAATGGATGACTCCACTGAAGAATATTACCACAAGCCCGAGTACCACTGCTAAGCCTGCGTGCAGAAGAAGAACTGAATATGCTGCAAATATTCCTTTGAAGAGTCCTTGCTCGTTTGTCGGCTGCTGTTCTTTTTGTTTCTTTTTCATTAATAAGGCCTGGTTTATTGGATTTTGCCGTATATCACTAAATTGATGTTTTTGAACCAGATTGTTTTGTATCAGATAGCTTTGATACTATTTCAGGTTCATAACGCTCAGGAGTTTCAAATGAAACCCTTGTCTTTCTTACCGTATTTAGCTTCATTATCAGATAATTAAGTTTTTTCATTGTTTTATATCTCAGCAGTTCATCCTTCATGCCTTCAAGAAGCTCTTCCGTTTTCAGAATCTCTTTTTTCAGCTCAATTTCAGGAGGAAGACAGTCTGCATTTTTCAGTATCTTATAAGCCAGCCTCAGATCTTCAGGTATATGACCGTCGTCAGGAATATCAAGGGGGCTTCCTTCACCAGGGAGCCTTTTGAATTGTCCGCGCTTCTGAGCAGCCAGGATTCTTTCCTCGACTATTTTATCAAAACCAGGAAGCATATTAAGATCCTATGTGGTTCAAAATCTTTTGAAAAAACAAATAATCTTGGGCTTGTAATATATAAACAAATATTTGTTTTCAAGTATTTTGGATAGGGTATAGGGGAAAAAACAAAAAACCCTGCCTTGTCCATCGGTCGTGCTTTTTTTATGCGGCTGGTTAGAATACTTCAAATATGCCGGCAAGGACACATTGCCGGTCTTGGATTCGTTCGTAAGAAGACGATTTCGCTTCACAATTGTTGTGCATTTGCAGAAAGGGCCAGGAGATTGAGCACACGCATATTTTTTACCGATTAATGGCCGGGCGAACATTGCTTAGGCAGTTATCATTTTGTGAAATCGTTTGTCGTTGCGGTATTTATTGCACTTTTTACCCGGTTGCCGAATAAATAACTATGTTATTTATTTTGTTGAAAAATAATTAAGTATGGTAGATATAAGCAAATAATATTCATTGTAACTATACATAACGACTGGTTGGAATGGATTCTAATCAGCTGTAATTATATGTTTTTATATTCCAGGCCGACAACCGGATAGAATGTTTGCTGAGCCTGCGGAGGGGTGTGTGAATGTCAGTCAGATCATCGGTGCTTGAAAGGCTCAGGGCAAATGAAAGAGAAACCAAAAAGAGTCTTATAATGGATGTCTTTATTGCTCTGGCAGAAGAAGAAAAATCTTTTGCGAGGATAAGCCTTGGAGAGATCGCCAATGCTGTGGGGATATCCACCACAACAATATATCAGTATTTTCAGAACAAGGATGACCTTCTGGTTGAGACTTTTCTAAGGGAACTGCATAATATTGATGAATACATAACCGAGAAGCTTGAATCCGAGAAAAATCCGTCTGTTCAGTCCGTGATCTGGGGCAGCATAGATTACCTGCTTGATCATGAGTCAAGCCATCAGGTTCTGAATTATTTCATGCTCCAGGGTAATATGACCCCGGAAATAATGGACAGAATAGCAAAAATGCCGCTCAGTTTTCTTGATGTCGTATCGGATGCGTTTGCTGATGCAGGTCTTTATAAGGGCAAAAGGTTCATCTCCCATATTTTTCTTTCAGTCGTTCTTGGAGGCCTGATGGCATTCAAAAGCTTTGGCTATGGTACGGCTGACGAAATAAGATCCCATCTTCCGGAACTTACCCAGTTTGCTATTCACAGCTTTTTTGGCGGAAGAAACGCCAAATAACTGCTCGTTATCCCCTCTGCATTATTATGAATTATTTATGAGCGGACTCAGTCAATCTATCCCATTTTGGGAATCAAAAAATCTTTAATGGTTTTAATTTGAATAATCCCTGCCCCCCCTATAAAAAGGGAGGAGCCGGGAAAAAGTTTTGGGTGAGTTCTTCTCAAAAAGCGGCTCGCCTAAGGTGTTTATAACTGAAAATGAGACAGAGCTATATATTTTAATAGCCTCTAAATGGTTAAGAAATCGACATATTCTCCGTGTGTCAGGCAGTGGGCCAGGATTCTGATCGTATCCCCTTTTTTTACGTCGCTTGGCAGTTTTGCAAGATAGACCGTATTAATGCCGTTGTCGCTTGTTAATTCTCCACCTGTTGCAGATATATAGAGTCCGGAAGCATGGTCAGTATTGGCAGGCCATCCAGAATAAGTGGATGTCTCTGTCTGGGCATAAACCGAGATAGCTCTTCTGATTTCTATCCTGTTGTACCAGTGACCGAGAAAATTATTGTCTGGTCCTGGAACGGCATTTGGGTGTGGAGCGTGGCCTTTTGCCGGGTCTCCCCACATTATCGGGATAAATCCTGCAGGAATTATTATGCTCTTATCGAGTACAGGAATATATGGGAGATGTTTGCCGATATGCTTTTTTTCGCCTTCAGGTCCGTTAATAGCCGGAAGATATGACTGCGGTATTGCACCTTTGTTTCCCCTTGTTCTGTTGAATTCAATCGGATTCCATTTTTTCGGCTTTTCCATTGGTAACTGGATATCTTCATTAGCTGTATTATTTTCACATGCGCTTATGACCGGCATAATTATTGAGAGCCCTGCAAATCCCATTGTAGCTTTGAAAAAATCTCTTCTATCCATCTTTTTCATGATTGCTCCTTTTGAGTGTCCAGATTAGTCCTGATTCATTATGGCTTAATATATGCGTAACCGTCAGCCTGAAGTTTGATAAGTGCCATTACTCCCGCAGGAACTACTTCGCAGGAAGGATGCATGTCATTTTTTGAAAGCTCAAATTTAATAAGGGAATTATTGCAGATCTTGAATCTGACTCCTTTCTCGGCAAGCATACTAACTGTATCAAGGTCATTGCGGTTGGCATTATTTTTAAGCCTGAGAATCGCCGGGCCGTTTAAAAGAAGAATTATGTCAGCTCCGTGTTCAATGGCTTCACTATCTTTTAGCATATTCTGGATGTTTAAGCAGGCTGTTTGGAATGGGCCGTCAGCATCAGTATTTACATGGAAAACCACTTTGAATTTCATTTGGGCATTTCTCCTTTGTTTGAGGTCTTGTTCAGCGACACTAACAGAATTATGCAGACAAGAAAAGATACTCTAAAGTCTGATTCCATGAATTCGGGATATTGGGGTCATCATTTTTTAAGGCTATGTCCCAGTTAAATGTTGAAATATGTAGAACAAATTGTTTTTAGTTTATTTTTTTGGGTAACTTTTTATAAAAAGTTCCTTAAGTCGTCTCAAAAACTTTAAGGTTTTTTATGATAACAGCCCATTATTTATATCATTGAAAGTTTTTGCGGAGCTTTTTTCAAAAAGTGACCCGCCAGAGGCAGCTTTGTATATTTGAATAGCAAATAGTTATTGTATATATCCTTCTCCACACTTAAGGGGACAGAGCCTTTTTAAAAGCATTCAATCCTTTTGAGTAAAACTCTTGAACTGGTTTCTACTGTCTGATATCTCAAATAGTTTACAATACATAAATCTTTGATCAAACTGTATTTTATTTTTAAATGTTTGTTTATATAAATAATTCAAGGCTTTTTACTGATGTTTGATATTCATAGAAGAAAGTCCAGAACAATAAAAGTTGGATGCGTTGAAGTCGGTGGAGATGCACAGATTTCTGTCCAGTCCATGACCAACACAAAAACAGCTGATGTAGATGCAACTGCGAAGCAGATACTCGCCCTTGAAGATGCAGGATGTGAGATAGTCCGTGTGGCTGTTCCTGATGAAGGATCAGCGAGGGCAATCAAGGACATAAAAAAGAAAATCGCTATTCCTGTCATAGCAGATATTCATTTTGATCACAGACTTGCACTTATTTCAGCCGAAGCAGGGGCTGATGGTCTGCGTATAAATCCCGGTAATATAGGGTCAATGGAAAAAGTCAGGGCTGTTTCAGATTGCGCAAGGTTTCATGGAATTCCCATAAGAATAGGGGTCAATGCAGGTTCACTTGACACTGACCTGACTGACAAGCATGGAGGCGCTACTCCTGCCGCAATGGTTGAAAGCGCGCTCAGGCAGATAGATATGCTTGAATCCATAGGCTTCATGGATATAAAGGTGTCATTAAAGGCCTCGGATGTTCCGAGAACAGTTTCAGCTTACAGAATGCTTGCATCTAAAACAGACGTTCCTCTACATCTTGGAATAACAGAAGCTGGCGGTCTTTTCCCAGGGCTTGTCAAATCGTCTCTTGGCATAGGCATGCTTCTGGCAGAAGGAATTGGCGACACATTCAGGGTTTCGCTCACAAGGGATCCTGTGGAAGAAATAAGAGCTGGATATGAGATTCTCAAGGCTCTCGGAATAAGAAGACGCGGGCCAGAAATTGTCTCCTGCCCTACATGCGGAAGATGCGGCATTGATCTGATAGGTCTTGCGGAAAATGTTGAAAAAGCTCTTCTGGGGAGCAGGCTCAATCTGAAAATAGCAATTATGGGCTGTGTGGTAAATGGCCCTGGCGAGGCTAAAGAAGCGGATATCGGTGTTGCAGGAGGAGATGGGGTCGGCATTCTTTTTAAAAAAGGAAAGGTCGTAAAAAAGATTCCTCAGGAGCTTCTTTTTGAAACACTTCTTGCGGAAATAAAAAATATGGAAAACTATCAGGCTTAAGTTGTGGCTGGGAGCTTTTATACAAAAAAACGACCCGGATGAGGCATGTGTATTCAAATCATTATATTCAGAAATAACAATTAAATTTACCGAATATATATAAAAGGAAGAGTTATAAAAATGAATGATCAGGTTCAGACAGCCATTACACCAAAAAGACATGAAGATTATCCTGAATGGTACCAGCAGGTTATAAAAGCATCTGATATGGCAGAAAATTCGCCTGTAAGGGGCTGTATGGTCATTAAACCATGGGGCTATGCTCTATGGGAAAATATAATGCGTGAACTGGATTTCATGTTCAAAAAGACAGGGGTTAAAAATGCGTATTTCCCGCTTTTTATACCATTAAGTTTTCTTGAAAAAGAAGCAGAGCATGTTGAAGGTTTTGCAAAAGAATGCGCCGTTGTCACCCATCACAGGCTGGAAACAGCTGATGGCGGCGGGCTGGTTCCTGCGGGCAAGCTGTCCGAGCCTCTTGTTGTCAGACCAACATCTGAAACCATAATTGGCGACGCTTTTTCAAAATGGATTTCGAGCTACCGCGACCTGCCAATGCTCATCAATCAATGGGCAAATGTTGTGAGATGGGAAATGCGAACCAGGATCTTCCTGAGGACAAGCGAGTTTCTTTGGCAGGAGGGACACACTGCGCACGCAACCGCCGAGGATGCCATTGACCGTACAAAGATGATGCTGGATATTTATGCGGATTTTGCGGAAAGGTTCCTTGCTATTCCTGTCATAAAAGGAAGAAAAACTCCCTCCGAGAGATTCCCTGGCGCTGTTGACACAATGTGCATAGAAGCCATGATGCAGGACAGAAAGGCTCTTCAGGCCGGTACATCTCATTTTCTTGGGCAGAATTTTGCAAAAGCTTCGGACATCAGATTCCAGTCATCGGAAAAAAGAGAGGAATATGCCTGGACTACTTCATGGGGGGTTTCAACACGTCTCATCGGCGGCATGATCATGACCCATGCCGACGATGACGGAGTCATCATGCCTCCGAGGGTTGCGCCTTCACATATTGTTCTCCTTCCTATTTATAAGAAAGCCGGAGATAAGCAAAAGGTACTTGAATATGTTAGAAATCTTGCTGCGGAGCTTATGGAAAAAACATATTTTGGCAGGCCAATCATGGTTGAGGTTGATGAAAGGGACACAGGAGGAGCAAGGGGCTGGGAATGGATTAAAAAAGGCATCCCTGTGAGAATTGAAATAGGGCCAAGGGATATGGAAAAAGACGCACTTTTTGTGGCAAGAAGGGACAAGAGTCCAAAGGAAAAGCAGTCCATTCCAAGAGCCCAGTTTGTTGAAGAGATTTCGTCCTTCCTTGACAGCATTCAGAATAATCTCTTTGAAAGAGCCAAAGCGTACAGGGAAGAAAACACTGTAAACATCGACACAAATTCCGATTTTTATGCTTATTTTACTCCAAAAAATGCGGAGAAGAATGAAATCCATGGCGGGTTTGCCATGGCTCACTGGTGTGAAAATCCAGCTTGCGAGGAAAAAATTAAGGACGATATGAGTGTAACTATCAGATGTATTCCTTTTGATGCTAAAGATGAAGAAGGGATATGTGTGTGTTGCGGAGCAAAAAGCAATAAAAGGGTTCTTTTTTCCAAGGCTTATTGATTTACAGAGCTTTTTTAGCTATTCAAAATGGTATATAATGCATTATTATATATACGATGGTGCGTTGCTTTGAGGTTGTGCTTGTAAGGCGGGTTGTTTTTTTGATTTTTGTCCCGTCGCATAATGATTTTTGAAGTAAGGGAATTATTTAGGGTATGATAAGAATCACAGACATTCTTGATACCATTACGGATTTGCAACCTGATGCGGATCTTGATCTGGTTGACAGGGCTTATGTTTACTCAGCCAAGGTTCATGACGGGCAGAAAAGACTCTCAGGTGAGCCATATCTGACCCATCCGCTCGAAGTTGCGGGCATTCTTGCCAATATGAATCTTGATGTGGTGAGCATAGCCGCCGGCCTTCTCCACGACGTAATTGAAGACACGCATGCCACCGAAGAAGAGATCCGCCAGACTTTTGGACCAGAAGTCGCACATATTGTTTCAGCTGTTACAAAGATAAGCAAACTCCCCTTTCATACATCTGAATATAGGGAAGCTGAGAGCATCAGAAAAATGGTTCTTGCCATGGCTGATGATATAAGGGTTATCATCGTAAAGCTTGCAGACCGCCTTCATAATATGAGAACCATCGGCTTTCACAAGAAAGAGGAAAAAAAGAAAAAGATAGCCCAGGAAACCCTGGATATCTATTCTCCCATTGCTTCACGTCTTGGCATCTACTGGATGAAAAACGAGCTTGAGGACATCTGCTTCAAGGCCATTGATCCTGAATCATATGAAAAGCTCCAGAGCCTTGTTAATACCGATCCAAAAGAACGCGACGCTTATGTCCAAAAGGTCAAAGACCTGATTTATCAGAAGATGCAGGAATCGAATATTGACTGTGAGGTCATGGGCAGGTTTAAGCAGCCATACAGTCTTTATACTAAAATGAAAAAACAGGGGCTCAACTTCGATCAGATCTATGATCTTATAGCTTTCAGGATTATTACCGACTCGGAAAGCAGATGCTACGATGCCCTAGGCCAGGTTCACCGTCTATGGTTGCCTGTACCCGGAAAATTCAAGGATTATATCGCAGCGCCTAAGGAAAACGGATATCAGTCGCTCCATACCTCTGTGATCGGCCCTTATGGGGAGTTGATGGAGATACAGATCAGAACCAGAGAGATGGACGATGTGGCAAGATCGGGGATTGCCGCTCACTGGAGCTACAAGGAAGGTAAGCCCATTGATGAAAAAACGGGCGAGATTTTTGCCTGGCTCCAGAATCTTGTGGAAAACCAGGCGAATTTCAGGAACCCTGAAGAATTCATGGAAGGAATCCGTCTGGATTTATATCCTGATGAGGTTCATGTATTCACGCCAGGAGGGGATGTCAAGGTTCTTCCCAAAGGAGCGACTCCAGTCGATTTTGCCTATGCGGTTCACTCCCAGGTTGGTGACAGATGCTGCGGAGCCAAGGTGAACGGCAGAATTGTTCAACTTGAACATGAGCTGAATAATGGTGACAGGATTGAAATTATAACATCAGTGCACCACAAACCGAGCAGGGACTGGCTTAACAGCGTAAAAACGGCAAAGGCAAAGGCAAAAATTCGCCAGTATTTCAGGATGCTTGAGGATGAACGCAGTCTGTCGCTGGGGAAAGAAGTCTGTGAAGGCTATTTCAGAAAAAAAGGCGTTGCTTTTGCAAGTTTCCTGAAATCGGAAGATATGCCGAAGGCAATAGAATCTCTTGGATGCAGAAACCTGGATGATCTTCTTATTCAGATAGGATTTGGCAAACTCACCCCAGGCAAGCTTTTCAAAAAACTGGTTCCTGTCGAGGAGGAGGAACAAGCCTCTTCAATCCAGGTCGGGTCCATAATTAAAAAATTTATGTCAGGAATAAGCCGCAAGAAAAAAAGCTCCGGCACCACAGGTGTTCTTGTAAGCGGGATGGACGATGTTCTGATGAGATTTGGAAAATGCTGTCAGCCTTTGCCTGGTGATCCTATAATGGGATATATTACCCACGGGCAGGGAATTACTATTCATAGCTCAAGTTGCCCCCAGGCGCTTGCCATGAATCCTGAAAGAAGAATCGACGCGGAATGGGATACAGATGCCAAATCAGAGCCAATTTACCCTGTTCAGATCAGGGTCAGCTCTTCTGACCGTGTCGGCCTGCTTGCGGAAATTTCAACGGAAATAAGCAAGCTTGGCGCAAATATATCAAAATTTGGGGGAGAGACCAAAGATGGAATGGTTGAGATAGACTATTTTATCTCGGTGAAAAATCTTGCCCACTTGAATAATATCCTTAGTAATATCGGAAGGCTTCCGAGCGTATCAAATGCCAGAAGGATATATTCATAAAATTTGTTATTGAAATTGGGTCTTGAAATAAAAAACCGGGATAAGTCAGACTGTAATACAAACTGACTTTTACCGGTTTTTTTTGACTTAAGCGCCGATCAGAAAAAATGTTAAAGGCTTAATATTATTAAGCCTTTACAACATGTCCTGAACGAATACAGCTGGTGCACACCTTAATCTTCTTGGCTTTTCCGTCAACAAGCGCTCTAACGCTCTGAAGATTAGGATTGAAACGTCTTTTGTTGACATTGTGTGCATGGCTTATTGTGGAGCCTACAACTGGCTTTTTGCCGCAAACTTCGCACATCTTTGACATAGCTTAACTCCTTATGCAAAACTCATTGTATCAAGTAAACCGTAATTATATTAACCTTTGAACTAATAAATCCAGAGGGAAACCTTATCCTCATTATATGAACTCAAAGCTATTACCTTTATTTTAAATCTGTGTAAAGCATTTTTATTCACAAAATCAAATGCCTTTAAGACTTATCACTAATTCTACATCTGGGTTGCAGATGGGAAAACAATGGGCTTTTCTGTCTCAGGGTGCTTTTTGGCCGAGGCGATCTTCGCTTGGCAAATTTTGATTTTGGAGAGAGCCTCTTCATGCATGCCCACATCAGGATACATTTTTACGACTCTTTCGAATCTGTTCAAGGCAGCTTCAAACTGTCTAACCTTGAAGTAAAAATCCGCAACCTGCATTTCATGAGCAGCAAGATTCTGATGACATTTTTTTATCTTTTCGGATGTCGCCTTGCTGTAAGGTCCATCAGGATCTGAAAGAATCAGTTTCTCAAATATTTCCGCAGCTCTGAAACTTGGTATCTGGTCTCTGTCAGGTGTGTCCATTTGCTCGAAAAAGCACATTCCTGTCTGATAAAAAGCATATGCAGCCATCTTGTTTTTGGGATGAAGTCTTGTGAACTCCTCATACGAAGCCGCAGCTTCCTCGTATTTTTCCATTTTATAATATGTGTCAGCAATTTTCAGTTCGACTTCAGGAGCAAGAGGGCTGAAAGGGTACCAATCCCTGAGGTTTTCATATGTTTTCAGAGCATCTTCGTAGTGCCCTGTTTCAAACTGGGTTTGGGCTTCCTGCATCAGCTCTGCTGAAGGCCTTTGCGAGTCTTCAACCGTGGCGCATCCTGAAAGAAAAAAACTGCCAACAACCAAGGTGGCTAAAAGTCCTGAAACAAGTATTTTTTTATTATTCATGCTCAAAATTTTCTATATAATGTTCTGCTGACATTGCAGCTATGGCACTGTCTCCAACGGCTGTGGCAATCTGCCTCAGAGGCGTGTCCCTTACATCTCCGGCGGCGAAAACTCCTGGCACCGAGGTTTCCATTTTGTCGTTTACCCTGATGAATCCATATTCATCAATATCAACCGCATTGCCTATGAACGAGGTATTCGGCAGAATGCCTATCCAGATGAAAGCGCCGTCAATTTTGACTTCAGAAGATTCACCTGTCTTTAGGTTTTTCACGGTGGCGCCTTCAAGACTCATCAAACCGCCGTTGAAAGATGTGACAACAGAATCCCATATGAAATCAATTTTGTCATTGGCGAAAGCTCTTTCCTGAAGAATTTTGGCGGCACGGAGCTTATCTCTTCTATGTACGAGATAGACCTTATTGACAAATTTGGTCAGAAATATGCTTTCCTGTACAGCAGTGTCACCGCCACCTATTGCAATAACATCCTTGTTTCTGAAAAATGGGCCGTCGCAGGTTCCGCAGAAAGAGATTCCCTTGCCATAAAATCTGTCTTCCCCAGGAACTCCGAGTTTTCTTGGTGACGCTCCAGAGGCTATGATAACTGCTTTTGTCTCTAATATTCTGTCGCCATCCAGGAAAATTTTCTTTAATGGTCCTGAAAAATCAACAGACTGAACTTCTGCGGATTCAATTTTCAGATCAAATTTTTTTGCTTGGTCAACCATATTCATAACAAGATCTGGGCCGCTGATGCCTCCTGGAAATCCAGGGTAATTTTCTATCCAATCAGTGACCAGAGCCTGTCCGCCAGGAGTGATTTTTTCTATCAGCAGGGTGTCGAGCCTTGATCTTGAAGCATAAATCCCTGCTGTAAGGCCTGCTGGGCCTCCTCCGATAATCACAAGGTCATATTTTAGCTTGTCCATCTTAAACCCTGAAATAAAGTTTTAAAAAAAAGCCATGCCGCCACGCATACTTGATGCATAGCGGCATGAAAAAACATGGGGTATTAGCCCGCAATTTTATTTATGATTTCTTCAAGCTTTGTTCTGCTTGCCATCCCGGTGATCTGTTCAAAAATTTGGCCATCCTTGAAAAAAATCAGGGTTGGTATTGCTTTAACACCGTATGTTGATGGTGATATTGGATTGTCGTCAACATTACACTTGAATATATTTATCTTTTCAGAAAACTGGCCCGCAATTTCATCGATCACAGGTTCCATTGCTCTGCAAGGTCCGCACCATGGAGCCCAGAAATCAACAAGAGAAGGTTTGGCGGCCTTAAGAATATCCTTTTCAAAAGCATTGTCTTCAATTGCTCTTACATTTTCACTCATTTTCTACTTTTCCTTGGCTGTAGGTTAAAGTTTATTTGGAACTATAGGCTTCACATCTCAATCTGTCAATATAACTGGTGTTGTCTTTAGTAATTTACATGCTGAACTAATCTGGTTTTAGCGCCATGCCGGGCTTGATCCGGCATCTTTGTATTTTCAAATACTGCTGGATTCCGGCCTGCGCCGGAATGACGGGAGCAGGACTTTTTGCGACTTTGTCAAGATTATATAATTTCTGAACTCCATCTGCATGCTTCAAGATAAATATCAGGCAGTTTGTCATCGTTTATTCCGAGTCTGGCTGAAATATCCGAAACGCCCGACCAGTCGGCGAGTTCGTATTTTTCGCAAAGAAGAAGATAATCACCTGCCCTGCCTTTCTTTTTTATAAGTGCATCTTTAATTACTGGTGAAAGGGGCAGCTGTTCCATTATTTTCCCCATCGTCTGATCAAGGATGGCATCAATCAGGGAAAACATCCCGACAGTAAAGAACTCTGATCCATAATCTCCTCCTTCTGCAACGTGATGGGCAACAAGGTCACAGAATTTTGCCCTGAAAGCAGACGTGAATATGAGTGCATCAGGCTTTGATGAATTGAGCTGGGACATTGCAATAAGTGATATGAACCTCCTTAACTCATCGGCTCCGAGCATCAATATGGCGTCTTTTATCTTGGATATTTCCCTTTTGCCTTTAAAATAGGCCGAATTTATGTACTTCAGCAATTTGAAGGAAAGATTGATATCCCTTTCAATTAGTGACTCTGCTTTGGTGAAATCAAACTTTTCGTTTGAGACCTCGGCCATTATCTGGAGAAGTGTTATCTGGCTTGTGGAGATTTCTCTCCCTTTTATTATTTCCGGTTTGCAGAAAAAATATCCCTGAAAATATGAAAAGCCCATTTCCACCGCATCCTTGAACTCTTCATTCGTTTCTATCTTTTCTGCTAGAAAAAGTACGTGAATATCGCGTTTTTTGAATTCATCCAGCAGTTTCAGAATTTCATCTTTTGGGGTGAGTCTGAAATCAATTTTAATGATGTCTGCCATTTTGATCAATGGCATGAGTTCAGGTAAAAAAACAAAATCATCGAGAGCCAGCAGATAACCCTTTTCTTTTATTTCATTGACTGCCTGGATGATTTCCTTGGTTGGCAAGACATTTTCAAGTATTTCAACAACAGTAATTTCATGGGGGAAAACAAGAGGGATCTTCTGTTCAATCAGTTTCTGGGTGAAATTGATGAAAGCTTTTTTGCCTGACGTTATTGCCTCGAGCCCTATTGTATAAAATGTGCTTGAGAGCAGCTTTGATGAAGCGTGGTCTCCATCGACTGCCGGCATGAAATTATCCATACCGCCTCTGAAAAGAAGTTCGTAAGCATAAATACTCTTGGTTTTATCAAAAATGGGTTGTCTTGCTAGGTAGGCATCCATGTCAGATCCTTATTACGGTATTTTTTAGGCTTTTCCATACAACATAGATACATTCTAAAGCTTATAGGTAAAGCAGGTGATTAGTTTATAGGGCGCTCGGCAATAATGGGGTTATGAAAAATATGCTATCGGAAAATATTATAAGATTTCTGAACTCCAAGCGCAAGCATCAATATAAAGAGCCGGAAGATCTGATTCTTTGAGCTCTAATGTCCGGCATATGCTCGTTACATAAGACCAGTCTGCTTTTTCATATGCCTCTGTCAGTTTTAAATAGTCTGCCATAATCCCGTTTTTTTCGACAAGGGCTTCAGTTATTCTTGGCGCAAGAGGAAGCTGTTGCATGATTTTGTCCATCGGCTGGTCAAGAATTGCGTCAATAAGGGAAAAGATGCCAAGTGTAAAAAGCTCGCTCGGACAATCATTCCTTGAAGATGATTTTCCGCATAGTTCGCAGAATTTTGCCCTGAAGGCAGACGTATAGATTAATTCATTGGGTTTGGAGGAATTCATTTGGGAGATCGCCATTAGCGTCACAAATCTTTTCAGTTCGTCTGTTCCCATCAAGAAAAGGGCATCCCTGATTGTTGATATTTCTTTCATCCTTTTAAAATATGCAGAGTTTATATATTTAAGAAGTTT
Source organism: Desulforegula conservatrix Mb1Pa (assembly GCF_000426225.1). Lineage (NCBI taxonomy): Bacteria > Pseudomonadati > Thermodesulfobacteriota > Desulfobacteria > Desulfobacterales > Desulforegulaceae > Desulforegula > Desulforegula conservatrix. Next base: position 8,538 of record NZ_AUEY01000050.1, on the reverse strand, counting down.
GAATGAAAGGTTTACGTCCCTCGCTATGAAATCCTCGACTACGCTTAAATCAAAATCAGGTTTATTGACCTCTGATGTAATTCTCAGGAGAGATACCTGGCTGGTGGAAATCTGTTTGCCTTTTATTATTTCAGGTTTACAGAAAAAATATCCTTGAAAATAGGCGAAACCCATTCTTAGCGCATTTTGGAACTCTTCGTTTGTCTCGATTTTTTCTGCCAGGAAAAGGGTCTTGAATCCGGCGTCATTAACCTTTTTAATGACAGCTTCAGCAAGATCATAGGGCGTGGTCTTGAAATCTATTTTTATTATATCAACATGTTGAAGAAACTGGATACTTTCTTTTGAAAAGATGAAGTCATCCATTGCTATGATATGCCCGTTCTGCCTGATGGTCTTCAGCGCTTCAATGACTTTTGAAGATGGTTTGACATTTTCAAGTATTTCCACAACAGTAGTGGTTTTTGGAAAGAATAGGGGGACCATGTCCTCCAAAAGGTTCTGGGTGAAATTGATGAACGCCCTTTTTCCAGAGGTTATCTTGTCTATGCCAATGGTATAGTAGGTGCTTGACAGAATCTGGGACGAAGCCATATCCTCGTCAACCGTTGGCATAAAATTGTCCAGGCTGTTTCTGAAAAGTAGCTCGTAAGCGAAGATTCTTTTTTTTCTGTCAAAAATTGGCTGTCTTGCTACATAGGCATCCATCGCCTATTATCCTTCATATGAGCAGACTTTTTTATCCGGTCTGATTAAATCTTTTAGGGTTCGGCAATAAACAAAAATATTGTTTATGTTGCCGAATGAGGTTTTTCACTATAAGTGATGCCTGAATTAAGGTCAAGAGCTTACATTCTGCTTATATACAAAATGAGATTATGCTTAAAAACAATAGAGGCGTTATATGATAGATCATAAAATTAGAATTGGCGTACTAATTTCAGGTGGCGGATCGAATCTACAGGCACTCATGGATTCCTGCGATGCAGGAAAGCTTAATGGCAGGATCGTTTTTGCAGGGTCTGATAATCCTGGCGCAGCTGGACTTGCACGGGCCAGGGAAAAAGGAATACCAGTGTTTTCCGTAAATTATTCGGATATAATTAAAGGAGTCAGGCAAGGCTCTATCACCCCTCCTGATGATTTCGATTTCAATGATTCATATTCAAAGCAGGGGCTTTTTGGAAAAGATGCAGATCCTGAAAAGGTGAGAATCTTTCTGGAATCAAGGGCTGCATGCGAATCTGAGCTATTAAGGCATATTTTTTCATATGAATTCGATGTTCTTGCGCTTGCAGGATTTATGAGAACCCTGTCACCATATTTTATTGACAGGGTAAACACAGATCCTTTTTTACCGCGTATCATGAATATTCATCCTGCCCTTCTTCCTTCTTTTCCAGGAGTCGATGGCTATGGTGATACTTTCAGATATGGCTGCAGAGTGGCTGGCTGCACAGTCCATTTTGTGGACTATGGCGAGGATTCAGGTCCAATTATTGGTCAGAAGAGTTTTCAAATTCTTCCTGAAGACACCCTTGAGAGTGTTAAGAGCAAAGGCCTTGAATACGAATGGCAGCTTTATCCTGAATGCGTTCAGCTCTTTGCTGAAGGCAGGCTTACGGTTGTGAAGGAAAAATACGAGCTCAAGAACGGAAAAGCCCATGAAAGAAAAATTGTAAGAATTTCAAATAACTAAATTGTTGTGAATATGGCTGGGCCATGCCATCGCTAAGGATTATGAAAAAAATGATGGTCTTGCTAAAAGTCAGAAAAGGACTTCAGCGAGACCATCAGGATCAATTTAAGAGTTTTTTATGATTTGCCCAGGTATTTCATTAACATGGGCAGGGCCACGAAGGTGCCAATGCTGGCTCCTATATTTGTGAACATCACAACCAGAAGAATTCTGGTTACCTTGTTTTTCCAGAATCCTGTGAAGCTCATAATATCTGTATTAAGGTTTTCAAGATCCATAACCTTTGGTTTCCTGACATAGGCCTCGACAAGACCTGATACCCATCCTGCCGCAAGCAGCGGATGCAAGCAGGTTACAGGTGCGGCGAGGATTGCCGCGAGTATCGTAAGCGGATGACCAAGAGCAGCTATAGCTCCAATTCCGGAAAGAGTGCCTGTCACAATTGACCATTTTATAAGCATGGAAGTTCCGGCAACTGCTCCGCCTTTAAAAAATCCCCACACGAAAAGAAAGAGCAGGGCAGAAAAGAGTCCCCATTTGAAAACTTCGGCCCATATGCTTTTGGGGGGCAGTTGTTTTAGTTCTTCAATATCTATGTCCTGTCCAAAATATTTTTTTATGCCAGGAACATGCCCTGCTCCAACCACTGCCACAATATTCTGACCTTCTGCTTCACAAATTCTGTGGGCAAGATATTTGTCTCTTTCGTCAATCAGGATTTCCCTCAGAACCGGATGAGATTTTTCAACCTCTCCCAGAATGTTCTGGAGTACATCCGCATCCTTCATATTTTCAATTTCTTCTTCTGTTATATCAGGAGTATCACTTGCTGACATTAGTATCTGGGACATGATTTTTATCTTTTCCCAGAAACCAACCTTGCGCCATGTTCTTGAAAGGGTGATCTGAACATCCCTGTCTGCCAGGTGAATTCCTGCATGCACTTTTTCAGCAGATTCAATCGCCTTGACCATCTCCATGCCAGGAATAATGTCAAATTTTTCAGCAATTCTTTTTTGGAAGGATGCAAGAAGCAGATTGGACAGAAGCAAAAAAGTCTTTTCTTCCTTTATTACTTTTACGATGTCCATATTGCGCCAGCGATCCTTGTCCCTCATTGAGTGGTATCTGGATTCACATAATTCAACGCATACTGTGTCCGGGGTTTCTGATTCGATAACTTCGGTTACGAGGTCAGCACTTTCTTTTGATACGTGAGAAGTTCCTATTATTGTGTATTTTTTGCCGTTTAACTCAAATCTGTGGATGTCTCTGTTATCTATCTGGTTTTCCATATGTGCCTTGTAATGAATGGTTTTGTTTCAGGGATAATACTACTCGAAACCATTAAAGTCAAAAAAAGGTAAAGAATTTATTAAAAATTACATATTGATTGAAATAATCAATGATAGAATGTGTTCATTATCAATAATATCTATTCGATTTTGTGTCTGGATGATGGCATAGTCTCTAAAAATTCAACTCTGGAGACGTATCTATGGAGCTGCTTGATTTTAAGGGTAAGGTTTGTCCTGTTCCTGTGATGGGAACAAAAAAATATCTTGATGAGAATAATAACTGTCTTGAACTTGGTGTTCAGGTCGACAATATGGCCGCAGTTGAAAATGTCCGCCGCCTACTTGAGAATAATGGATTCTCTGTATCTGTAACAGGAGAAGGCCGGGAATTTCAGCTTTCCGGGAAAAGGCGGCCCGAGGCTTTTGAAAAGTCTGGAAACTCGATGAGTCCTCAAATTGAGGCACCTGCCAGAAACACTCTCGTAATGATAACGTCAGACAGGCTTGGGCAGGGCGATGAGGCTCTTGGCAAGGGCCTTATCAAAAATTTTATACTTACCTTGAAAGAGATGGGGCCGGAACTGTGGAGAATAATCTTTCTGAACGCAGGCGTTAAGCTTGCCGCAGAAGGATCTGAGTCTCTTGATCATCTTATTGAACTTGAAAATGAAGGGGTCAGCATTCTTGTTTGCGGAACCTGCCTTAATCACTATGGCTTGCTTGAAAAAAAGAAAATTGGCGAGACAACCAATATGCTGGATGTTGTAACAAGTCTCGAAATTGCCGGGAAAGTCATAACGATTTCATGAGTTGATGGGGTCTTATAGGAGGACTTTCGAGGAAGTGAGACTCTAATAATGTCGCCATAATCATTCTACGAACTTTTCGGCCCTTAAAAATAAGCCTTCTTCAATTTTTCCAGGTGTTTGGGCAGTATATGAAAAAATTATTATTGTGATTCATTATTCTGTTATAGTACCCATTAAATAACCAAATGGGAGCTGACGCCATGAAAAAATGGCTATTAAACAGAAAAATTAAAAAAACGTTCGCCATTTTTATGGTTTTTGTCCTGATAGGTATTCTTTTGCCTTTTCCTATTTTCTCCCTTGTTTTTGCCGCTGAAGCCTACTCATCCGAAAATATATCAAAATTTTATTCAGACCATCCCGGAGCTTTGGGATGTTTTCTGGTTCTTACCTTGGCCCTTGTCTTTACCTTGTTTCTTCTGACTCTTTATATGCGCAGTAGAAACAGGCTCATCAAAGCCATGTCAAAAAGTGAGGCTCGATACAGGAGAATAGTGGAAGGCACCAATGATATTCCATATTCAATTACCTCCGAGGGTATAATTTCTTTCATAGGGCCACAGATCAAAAAGTATGGACTCGAACCTGATGAGATGGTCGGAAGATTTTTTATTGATTTTGTGTATCAGGATGACCGGGATGATCTGATGAACGCATATATTGAGGCAAGGGATGGCAGCAAAGAGCTTGACACAATTTTATTCAGATTGGCTGATAACCGATATGCCAAAGGAATTGTATGGTTTGAAATAAAAGGCTCGGGCGATTTACTTGCAAAGGCAAAAAACGGAAACAGGGACTTTTTTGGAATAATAAGAGACGTCACATCGCGCAAGCTTACAGAGGATAAACTCAAAGACAGCGAAATGCGCTATCAGGCTCTTTTAGAAGCTGCGTCAGATTCAATCCTTATTCTCAAGGACGACATCATCATTGATTGTAATAAGAAAACCGAAGAGGCTTTTTGCGTAAGCCGTAATGAGGTTATTGGAATGTCGCCCGTTGATTTTTCCCCTGAGTATCAGCCTGACGGAAGAAGATCCGATGAAAAAGCCCTTGAGTTAATAAATAGTGTTCTCGAGGATCGACCTCAGATTTTTGAATGGGCCCATCTTAAGGGCGATATATCTATTTTCAGCACAGAGGTCAGTCTTACCCGGGTTTTTTTCAAAAATGCTTTTTACATTCTCGCCATAATCCGGGACATTACAGAGAGGAAAATTGCCGAGGAAAAAATGGCAAGGCTTGCCACAGTGGTTGAGCAGGTTTCTGAATCTGTGGTTCTTACTGATCTGGACGGCGTCATCAAGTATGTAAATCCCGCATTTGAGAAAAAAACCGGTTATTCCATGAGTGAATCCGACGGTCAGAAAACTAATCTTTTAAAAAGCAGCATTCACGATGAATCATTTTACAGGGAAATGTGGGATATTATTCTGGATGGCGGTACCTGGCGCGGTGTAATGTTCAACGTAAAGAAAGGTGGTGGTGAGCTGATCGAGGATGCGGTCATCTCACCCATCAGAGGGAGCGGTGGCGATATAATTGGTTTTGTGGCAGTCAAAAGGGATGTGACTGAGGAATACAGGCTGAATGAACAGCTTAAAATCAGCGAACGGCAGTTCAGAACGATATTTGACCATACTCCATATTCCATCACCATAAGCAGGATGAGGGATCAAAAATATGTTGCGGTCAATCCCGCATTTATTAATTATACTGGTTTTGCTTATGAAGATGTGATTGGGCATACTTCTGAGGATTTGGGTGTTAATGCTTCGGATTTCAATCAGTCCGAGTTTTTTGACAGATTAATCAAAGATGGCTCTGTCATGAATCAGCAAATACGCATAATCGATCATAAAGGCGAAGAAAAATACATTATATTTTCGAGCGCTGTCATGGATTTTTCAGGAGAGCCCTGTTTTCTGAGTACCTCCATTGATGTCACAGAGGCAAAGATGCTTGAGGAAAAGCTCAGGCAGTCACAAAAAATGGACGCCATTGGTCAGCTCGCCGGAGGCATAGCCCATGATTTCAACAATATGCTAAGTGGCATAATAGGCGGGGCAGAGCTCCTCACCATGATGCTCCCGTCTGATTCTCCCCTAAGAAAACATGCTGGAATTGTTTTGAAAAGCGCTGAGATGGCAGCAGATCTTACCGAGAAGCTTCTTGCCTTTTCTCGGAAAGGAAAGATTCTAAAATCAGATTTAGATGTTCATGAATTGCTTGTTTCGGTCATTGCCATACTCGAACGGAGCATTGACAAAAATATAACCATTGAAACAGCTATGGATGCACAAACAAGTCTGGTAACCGGAGATGCGGCTCTCCTTCAGAGTGCTTTTCTCAATCTTGGAATAAATGCAAGGGATGCCATGAAAGAAGGTGGGACGCTTGTGTTTTCATCTTCACTGACTTTTCTTGATGAGTCTTTCTGCAGAACCAACAACTATTCCATTCAGCCTGGGGAATACATTGAGATTGATGTTAGAGATACAGGGGCTGGCATACCAAAGAGTCTTATGCAAAGGATTTTCGAGCCCTTTTTTACAACCAAAGATCCCGGAAAGGGCACAGGCCTCGGACTTGCCGCCGTTTACGGTACTGTCAAGGAACACGGCGGAGCCATAGATGTATTTAGCGAGGAAGGGATTGGTACTGTTTTCAGGATATATCTTCCATTATCAGTTTCCGTAAATGGATCGGCGGAGCCAGACGCAGGCTCTGTAATCTCAGGCAGCGGCCTGATTCTTATTGTGGAAGACGAAGATATCGTGAGAAGCACGGCCAAAGAACTTTTGGAAAATCTTGGCTATAATGTTCTGGTTGCTTCATGCGGTGAAGAAGCACTGGAAATATACGCGCATAATAAGGCCGATATATCCCTTGTTTTTCTTGATATGGTAATGCCTGGTATAAACGGCCGGGAGACATTCAAAAAACTGAAAATCATTAACCCTGAAATCAAAGCTGTATTTACCTCTGGGTTTGCCCATGAGGGAGCCCTGATAAATCTGTCTGAAACAGGAGTCTTCGGATTTATTCAGAAGCCCTACAGAATTTCAGAGCTGGGAAAGACAGTTGCTCTTGCTTTAAGTAACGAAGAGGCCTCAAAAAGCCCGGTTCCCGTCATTCAGGTCCAGGCCTGAATTTAGAACTAATTGTAATTACTGGGCGCCGGATATAGTCCTGTATGACGCTGATGCTCTTTTATGCCTCTTTGCGAGGCCATCAAGTAATGTCGGGCAATTTTGCTGAAATAACTCCTAACTGCCGCTCTCTTGTAAAAAAGCTCAGCAAAAGCTATTGGATTTTACAAAATGAGCTATTTCGTTTTTGACTGGCAGATGGCGGATGCAAGCATGCTGTATAGAAAGCAAAAACCTGAAAAGTTTATGGGAAAGACAATGGGGAACTTAGCAAAAAATCCCCCATGTTTTTCCCCGGAAATTGGTTTATTTACCTGCCAGATTTCTCAAATGATTATGAATAGCTTTCTTAAGAGAATTCAGGGACTGATTTTTTGCAGATTCAAGCACGTTTTCCTCTTTCACAAGAAGCTCCGGGGAGGTTTCCTTGGAAAGGCCTTCAGCTTCGGCTGACAGATACAGGTAGTTTGTGTCCGTGTCCCACATGCTCGCGCCTGTCATTACAATATAGTCAACGTCTGTTCCAGGTACAAAAAACAAAGGGAAGAAAAGCGCGTATGCAGGGGCATATTTATTGGAATACCTGTCAATATCACTGATTGCCTTGACTATCATAACTGCGTCCGAGCCGTTGTTCATTGCAGCTTTTCTGATGGACTCAGTATCATCGGCGCTATATGAGCTTCCGTCCATAACCTTCATTTCAGATATGATATTTGAAGCTTTCAGGCTTTTTTCAAGGGCGAGGATTTTCTTTTTATCTTCTGATGTCCATGTCCACTCTTTCCCCTGCACGTTTGTTTTTGGGTTAGTGAAGCATATTGCGAGCTTGAAAGGGAATGTCAGATGAGATGCTTCGGTTTTTGCTTTTTTGCCGTAGTTCATGGCAGCCGTTGCTTCTCCGCTGCCTATTTCATCTTTAAGTTTTTCTCTGTCGAATCCCTTGCTTGTGGCGCACCCTGCCATCACGATTACAAGAAACAGAATCAGGTATTTTTTCATTTAATTATTCCTTTGGTTCATATTTAAGTTCTTATGACAATTATTAGGAAAACATCCTCAGATCTTTACAATGGCAGCTTAAATTAAGTATAAAGCCTTCATTGCTGGCATATATACATTCCATGAATTTTGCAGTCAATTGCGATGATTCGAGTATTCGGGTTTATGCTCATGGAATACATTTCAAATGGCCATGCATAATCTCCAGCTAAGTTTGAAAAGGCCGCAAAAAATCAAATTAAGGCGTCGGCGTCATGTCGGAGTTGATATGGCATCCAGTATTTTCAGGTAATTAATCATAAGTAAACCCCCGGCTCTGCCGGTGGACTCACAGAGTTTGACAGATCCTGGAATAAGAAGAAGTCTCCAATAACTGAACCGCCTAAAGTTCAAGTTAAAGGAGACTTCAATGAGCGAGAGACAAAGCCTAAGCCATAGTACCTGGGAATGCAAGTATCATGTAGTATGGATTCCAAAGTATAGAAAAAAGACTATTTATGTAGAATTGAGGAAATATTTGGGAGATGTATTTCGAGATTTGGCCAGACAAAAAGAAAGTGCAATATTGGAAGGCC
>NZ_AUEY01000049.1 GCF_000426225.1 Desulforegula conservatrix Mb1Pa | reverse complement strand
CTCGCTGGTTTCCAGCACGAACCCCATGTTACTGGAGGTGGTAAAGCAGCTGTAGAGCATCCATCCTTCAAATGGGTCAATATAATACTTGGTAACTTAAAAAATGCGCTCAAAGGTACTTATCATGCAATTAATCGCAAGCATGTTCCGCGGTACCTGGCAGAATTTCAGTACAGATTCAATCGCCGATATGATCTGCCGTCCATGATTCACAGACTGATTTATGTTGCTCTTAGGACTCCACCCATGCCATCAACCATGCTTTCTATGGCTGAAGCAGAGTGGTAATCAGATAAAAGTTTTGGGAAAGGTCTGGAAAACCCTTTTTCAAAAGGGTTTTCCAGTAATGATGCAACAAAAGGCTTGCCATTCAAACGGCCTGACTCATTTCAAATGTTCAAGCTGTGACATTGATGAGTATATATTGATGAAATCGAACGATCTTGTTTAGTTAGCCCCAAAATATTTGCAATTATATTAATATTTATAGTCAGGAAGGAGCTGAGCCATGAAAATGAAATATGAACCAGATCTTGAAATGGAAAACAGATTGTTTCAAAAACTTATGGACTCTTTCATCAGGGTTGGATTGCTATTTGCGCTGGTTGTGCTTTGTTATAGAATTTTTTCACCATTTTTGAATCTGATTATATGGTCTCTGATTCTTGCCGTGACATTTTATCCACTGCACCAAAAAATAGCAGAGAAAATTCGCGGGAAACAGGGCTTGGCAGCAACTCTTGTGGTTGTCGCCGGAATAATTCTGATAGTGGTTCCAACAGCCATTCTTGCCAGTTCGCTTGGTGATTCCATTCAAATATTGTTGGCCAACATGAAGAATAATACCTCTCAAATTCCTGAGCCCGCAGAGGCTATTAAAGCGGTTCCTTTAATTGGTTCAAAGATTTATGACTTCTGGACAAAGGCTTATACAGATCTGCCTGCATTGATACAGAGCATGCAGCCTAAAGTTGGTAATATCGCAAAAGAGGCTTTGAGTGTTGTTGCCGGAATTGGAGGAGTCATACTTAAGTTTATGTTTTCCTTTATCATTGCAGGAATCATAATGGCTTACGGAAAGTCAGGGGCAGAGACTGCCAAGGCTATTTCCAGGCGTTTTGTAGGAATTGAGAAAGGCGATCTTTTTGCGAAGCTGTCCACTGATACAATTCGTTCTGTAGCACTCGGAGTCATAGGCGTAGCCTGTATACAGGCTATTATTGTAGGTCTTGTATTCATTTTTGCAGGTATACCCTGGACAGGGGTGCTATCTATGATTGTCCTGGTACTTGGAATTGTTCAGGTTCCGGCTGCCATCGTCACATTACCGGCTGTTGCCTATATCTGGATTAGTGATGGTTATGGAACTGGTGCGGCAGTAGTTTATACTGTTTTAATCATTGTTGGCAGCATGGCAGATAATGTGTTGAAGCCTATAATGCTCGGTAGAGGCGTGGATGCCCCAATGCCTGTTATTTTGCTGGGCGCTCTTGGCGGCATGGCTTCGGCTGGTATTCTGGGAATGTTTATAGGCGCGATCTTTCTTGCATTGGGCTATCAGATTTTTATGGGATGGGTGAAGGATGTGCCTGTGGAAGACTCAGAGGAATCCATTGAAAAATCCTTGGCTGCGGATTAAATTCAATAATATGGTTTCCGGCCTTTTAAAGCCCGAGCCAGAATTTCAGAAAAGCATTAAAGACTGACAAGGTCGCAAAAAATCCGAATGAAAACCGGGAGCCGGAATTTATAGGTTCTAAAAATTCAAAGATGCCGGATCAAGTCCGGCATGACGACGGGGCCATTTTTTGACATTTTGCGAGACCATCAAAAACTGATACAAAACAGGAAAACATGATCGAGGATATAAAAAAGACACTCTGGGCCACAGCAGACAAGCTGAGAGCCAACATGGACGCTGCCGAATATAAGCACATCGTACTTGGCCTTATTTTTGTAAAATACATTTCAGACACTTTCCAGACCAGAAGAGACGAGCTGACAAAACGTTTCACAGATGAAAACGACGACTATTTTATTCCTGACTCAGACGCTGAAATGCTGGCCGAAGAACTGGAAGACCGCGACTATTACAAGGAAGTCAATGTTTTCTGGGTTCCTGAGGCTGCCAGATGGGAAAGTCTGCGGGCGCAGGCAAAGCAGGCAGACATAGGCAAGCGAATAGACGATGCTTTGTCCCTGATAGAAACCGAAAACCCCAAGCTTAAAGGCATTCTCGACAAACGCTATGCCCGTGTTCAGCTTCCGGACGGCAAGCTGGGCGAACTTGTGGATATGGTCTCAACCATAGGATTTGGTGTAACAGGCCAGAGTTCCCGCGATCTTCTCGGACAGGTATATGAATATTTTCTCGGTCAGTTTGCCAGCGCAGAAGGCAAGCGTGGAGGACAATTCTACACACCGGCAAGCATAGTCAAAACGCTTGTAGCAATACTGGCTCCGCATCAGGGGCAGGTTTATGATCCGTGCTGCGGTTCCGGCGGTATGTTTGTCCAGTCCGAAAGATTCATCGAGGCCCACGGCGGCAAGATCGGAGATGTCTCGATATACGGCCAGGAATCCAACCCCACAACATGGCGTCTGGCTGCAATGAACCTTGCCATTCGCGGAATTGATTTCAATCTTGGAAAAGAACCGGCAGACACCTTTGTCCGCAACCAGCATCCTGATTTAAGAGCCGATTTCGTGCTTGCAAATCCGCCTTTTAATATATCCGACTGGTGGCACGCCAGCCTTGAGGGAGATCCCCGCTGGCTTTATGGAACGCCGCCCCAGGGCAACGCCAACTACGCATGGCTCCAGCACATGCTGCATCATCTGAAACCTAATGGGCGTGCAGGCATTGTCCTTGCCAACGGATCCATGTCTTCCAGCCAGAATTCGGAAGGCGACATAAGAAGGGCCATGGTTGAAGACGACAAGGTGGAAATCATGGTTGCCCTGCCTGGTCAATTATTCTTTAACACCCAGATTCCCGCCTGTCTTTGGTTTCTCGTAAAGCAGAAAACCAGAAGGCAGGGTGAAGTTCTTTTCATAGATGCCCGCAAGCTCGGAACCATGATAAGCCGTGTTCAGATCGAGTTTACAGACGATGATATCAAAAAAATTGCAGATACTGTGCAGGCCTGGCGCGGTGATGAAGAAGCAGACACTGAATATGCTGATGTGGCAGGTTTTTGCCGAAGTGTTCCGCTTGCCGAAATTGCAGAGCATGGTCATGTGCTGACACCCGGACGTTATGTCGGTGCTGAAGCAATCGAGGACGACGATGAAGCTTTTGCGGAAAAGATGCAGAAGCTGACCGAAAAGCTGGGTGAGCAGATGGCAAAGGGCGCTGAACTCGACATGCTTATCCGGCAGAAGCTTGGAGGGCTGGGGTATGAGTGTTGAACCTGGCATGAAAAAAATTATTGAGAAAAAACTGGATCAGATCGAAAAAGATTTCAATGTGGAAATAATACTGGCCATCGAATCGGGTTCCCGTGCATGGGGCTTTGAATCTGTTGATAGTGATTATGATGTCCGGTTTATCTATAAGCATGAATTAAAATGGTATTTAAATGTATTGCCAAAACGGGATGTAATCGAACTGCCAATAATAGGAGTTGATGACTATTCCGGTTGGGATATAAGAAAAGCCCTGTTTTTAATGAACAAATCAAACCCTGTGCTTTTTGAATGGATGCGGTCGCCAATAGTCTATAAAAGGAATGATAACGAATTCGAGCTGTTAAAGAAAGCAGCCGAAAGATATTTTTCACCGGTTTCTTCAATCTATCATTATCTGCACATGGCAAAAGGAAACTACAGGGAGTATCTTCAGGGCGAATATGTCAAGGTAAAGAAATATTTCTATGTATTAAGACCGATTCTTGCCTGCATCTGGATAAAAACAAAGAAAGAATCCCCTCCGGTGGAATTTGAAAAGCTGCTGGAGAACGTAGAGGATCAGAAGCTTTTATCTGAAATTGCTGAACTTTTGAGGAAAAAGAAATCCGGAACTGAAATGGGAGAAGGCAAAGCCATTCCGGCAATCAATCAGTTTATTGATGAAAAATTAGCCGAATTTGAAATATTCACGGCCAGTTACAATGCAAATAAAAAGCCGCCTTCAGAGTATCTGGATGATCTTTTATGGAAAATATTAAATTAACGAAGCCTCTCAGGGAAAGCGAAACAGTGGAACTCAAGAAAAACCTTTCAGAACTAAAGGAAGGTCTTGTCTCCATTGCAGCAATCCTGAATAAGCACGGCTCCGGAGAAATATGGTTTGGAATCTCGCCTGATGGCCAGTTTCGCCAGATTGCAGGGCTTTTTGTTGCCAGTTTTGATAGACCGTCTTTTCATGTGGAGACTGTTGATACAACTCAAGCCCCGCAAAACCCCGTAAAAGCCCCGCAGAACCACATGAAACCACAAGAAAACCACAAGAAAAAATTGATCGATCTACTCATGGCGCAGCCTGATCTGAGCATGAAAAAACTGTCTGATTTGAGCGGGCTGACAGTTTACAGTGTCCGGCATCATCTGAGAGCCTTGCAGCAATCAGGACATATCCGCCACGTTGGACCTGACAAGGGCGGGTATTGGGAAATTCTTGGTGGTGTCACGGATGACAAGGCTGATAACAGGAATAATAAAATATGAGTTCTGAACTGATCCGGCAGGATTATCTTGATTTTCTGGGGCATATAAAGGGCAGGATTAGGCAGCGCCAGTATCAGGCTTTGCGTGCGGTCAACAACGAGCTGGTAATGCTTTACTGGGAACTGGGTGAAGCCATAGATAAGAAGCAGCTTGAACAGGGGTGGGGTAAATCTGTTGTGGAAAACCTTGCCCGCGACCTGCAAGGCGAATTTCCGGGGCGCAATGGTTTTTCAGCACGTAACCTGTGGAATATGCTTGAATTTTACCGGACATATTCACACCTGCAAAAACTGCAACCATTGGTTGCGGAAATTAGCTGGGCAAAAAACATCGTTATTATGAGCCGTTGCAAGGATGACCTGGAAAGGGAATTCTACCTGCGCGCAACCGCCCGCTTCGGCTGGACAAAAAGCGTCCTTCAGCACCAGATTGACAACAAGAGCTACGAAAAATACCTGCTTAACCAGACAAATTTTGACAATGCACTGCCTGAAGAAATCAAGGCACAGGCTGCGCTGGCAGTGAAGGATCATTACACCTTCGATTTTCTTGAATTATCAGAAGAACATTCGGAGCGGGAGCTTGAACAGGCGCTTATAAAAAACCTTCGCAGTTTTCTTGCCGAGCTGGGCGGTGCCTTTTCTTTTATCGGCAATCAGTACAGGCTTGAAGTTGATGGCAGGGAATATTTCATTGATCTGCTGCTTTTTCATCGCCGCCTGCGCTGTCTGGTCGCCATTGAGCTGAAAATAGGCGAGTTCAAGCCTGAACACAAAGGGAAGATGGAGTTTTATCTGGAAGCTCTTGACAGCCATGAACGCCTGCCTGAAGAAAATGCTCCGATCGGTATTATCATCTGCCGGAGCAAGAGTAAAACCATCGTGGAATATGCGCTTCGGAATGCGTCCCGCCCTTTGGGGGTGGCGACATACACAGTGGTGCCTCAGTTGCCGGAAGGTTATAAAGCTGATTTGCCAAGCCCGGAGCAGATTGCAGAGAGGTTGCAGGCTTGGGGTGGTGAGTGTTTGGAAGACGAAGAAGATGATCCGGCTAAAGCAGGGAGGGCTGGGGTATGAGTTCTGATTGGCCATGTACAAAACTATCTTTGCTCGGCACTTTCGATAGAGGAAAATCAAAGCATCGTCCGCGCGATGCAGCGCATCTTTATGATGGGCCTTATCCGTTCATCCAAACTGGCGACATTACTGCTGCGGGTGGAAAAATCACTACATATCGACAAACTTACAGTGAAGAAGGGCTTGCTCAGAGCAAGCTGTGGCCCACAAATACCCTCGCAATTACTATTGCTGCAAATATAGCAGAAACGGCACTGCTAACTTTCCCTGCTTGTTTTCCTGATAGTGTTGTTGGTTTTACCGCACATCCTGAAAAAGCTGATGTAAGGTTTATAGAATATTTATTTCGCGCAATGCGTGAAAATGTAAAAAGGCGTGCTTATGGGTCGGTTCAAGAAAATATCAACCTTATGGTTTTGCGGGATCTTGAATTTCCTGTTCCTTGTTTGGAATTTCAAAAAAAAATAGCTGATTTTCTGTCCATGCTCGACGACCGCATCGACCTCCTCCGCGAAACCAACAAAACCCTTGAAGCCATAGCACAGGCCATTTTTAAATCGTGGTTTGTGGATTTTGACCCTGTTCGAGCCAAGCAGGAAGGCCGCGAGCCTGAAGGCATGGACGCAGACACAGCCTCGCTCTTTCCCGACAGCTTCGAGGAATCTGAGCTTGGGTTGATTCCAAAGGGGTGGTCTATTTGTTCTGTTTACGACTTGGCGCAATATATTAATGGCGCGGCTTATAAGGCTTTTGAGCCTAATTTAGAACGAAAAGGGCTACCTATTATCAAAATAGCTGAGTTAAAAGCTGGAGTTACCTCTCAGACCGGGTTTTCTGATATAAAAATGCCATTAAAATATAAAATAAACACCCAAGATGTATTATTTTCATGGTCGGGCAATCCAGATACATCAATTGATATTTTTGTTTGGCCTCACGGAGAAGCTTGGCTTAACCAACATATTTTCCGTGTTGTCCCGCATACAGCCCAAGAACGGTCTTTTGTTCTTCTTACATTAAAACATTTGAAGCCCGTGTTTGCTGAAATAGCCAGAAACAAACAAACCACAGGATTAGGGCATGTTACGGTTTCTGATTTGAAGCGCCTCCGAGTTATTCAACCAAATAACTTATTATTAAAAAAATGGAATGAATTAGTTGATCCATTGATTGAACGAGCCTTCATGATTGAGCAAAAAGCCCAAACCATCACCCAAATCCGCGACACCCTGCTTCCTCGTTTAATATCAGGCCAGCTACGCCTGCCTGATGCAGAACCCATAGTCAAAGAGGCTGTTTCATGAATTATCAGCCCCCATATTCCATAACTTCAC
Organism: Desulforegula conservatrix Mb1Pa; assembly: GCF_000426225.1. NCBI lineage: Bacteria > Pseudomonadati > Thermodesulfobacteriota > Desulfobacteria > Desulfobacterales > Desulforegulaceae > Desulforegula > Desulforegula conservatrix. The sequence continues at coordinate 23,123 of NZ_AUEY01000049.1, read as the reverse complement.
TTATTCTTCAGCGGGTAGCAGATATTGTGGAACTCGTGACCAGATGGTCACTGTCTGATGACAGTTCTCTTTCCCCGCAGTTGCGCCGGAATAACCGCATCCGCACGATTCAGGCTTCTCTTGCAATCGAAAATAATACCCTGAGCATTGAGCAGGTGACGGCAGTGCTTGAAGGTAAACATGTTCTTGGCCTGCCCCGTGAAATCCAGGAAGTAAAAAACGCCTTTGCCGCCTATGAGCAGATGCCAAAATGGAAGCCTGAATCATTGCCTGACCTTTTGGCTGCTCATGGACTGCTCATGTCTGGACTTGTGGACAGTCCGGGGTTTTTCAGAAAAGGCGGCGTAGGAATCTATAATGACAACAAAATAGTTCACATTGCGCCTCCAGCCATCAGGGTTGACGTTCTTATGACTGATCTTGTGAACTGGCTGAAATCAACTCCGGTTCATCCTCTTATTAGCAGTTGCGTATTTCATTATGAATTTGAGTTTATTCATCCATTTGAGGACGGCAACGGGCGCATGGGGCGTTTATGGCAAACCCTGATACTCAGCAGATGGAAACCTGTTCTTGCCTATCTTCCGGTAGAATCAGTGGTCAGGATGCGTCAGGCTGAATACTATCAGGCTCTGGCAGAAGCAGACAGACTGGCCGATTCAACCCCTTTCATAGAATTCATGCTTCAGGCATTACACGATGCCATGAAAGAAGCTCTATCTAAAACGTCGGTGAAAATGTCGGGTAAAACGTCGGTGAAAATCATAGAAGAGCTTTCCTTGAACAGATTGCTGACCATTCCTGAACTTGCGGAAAAAATCGGGGTCACAGCGCGCTCTATAGAACGTAATCTTAAAAAATTGCAGGATGAAGGCCGTTTGCGTCGTATAGGCCCAGCCAAGGGCGGCCATTGGGAGGTTATCAAATGACGGAAGATCAGCTCGAACAGGAAGCTCTGGAATGGCTTAAAAGTATCGGATACAGCCATCGCTACGGACTGGACATTGCGCCGGATGGCCCGGAACCTGAACGCAGCAGCTATTCCCAGGTGCTTCTTGTAAACCGTCTGCGGGACGCTATCAGCCGCCTTAATCCCCTTGTTCCCCTTGTCGCCCGTGAAGACGCATTTCAGAAAATTCTTAATCTGGATACTCCGGTTTTACTGGCAGCAAATCGGGCCTTCCATAATATGCTGGTCAATGGCGTTCCTGTGGAATATCAAAAAGACGGCGAGACACGGGGCGATTTTGTCCGGCTGATGGACTTTTCAGATGTAAAGGCCAACGAATGGCTTGCCGTGAACCAGTTTTCCGTAAAGGGAGCAAAACATACACGCAGGCCTGATATCATCCTTTTTGTCAATGGCCTGCCCCTTGTTCTGGTTGAGCTGAAAAATCCTGCTGACCGGAACGCGGATATCTGGAAAGCATATGACCAGATACAGACCTATAAAGAACAGATTCCAGATGTGTTCCAGTATAACGAAATGCTGGTGATCTCTGACGGAACAGAAGCGCGCATGGGGTCTCTTTCCGCAAACATTGAAAGATTCATGGCCTGGCGCACCATTGACGGAATTACGCTTGATCCGCTCGGACAGTTCAACGAACTGGAAACCCTTATACGCGGAGTTCTGGCTCCTGACTATTTTCTGGATTTTCTGCGTTTCTTTGTTCTGTTTGAGGATGACGGAACCCTTGTTAAAAAGATTGCTGGCTATCATCAGTTTCATGCAGTGCGCTCTGCCATAGCGCATGTAATCTCTGCCTCAAGGCCCGGAGGAAGCCAGAAGGGCGGAGTTGTCTGGCATACCCAGGGGTCTGGAAAAAGCATCACCATGACATGCTTTGCTGCACGGGTAATGCGCGAAGAGGCAATGGAAAACCCGACCATTGTTGTCATTACGGACAGAAACGATCTGGACGGGCAGTTATTTGGCGTTTTCTCCCTTTCCCAGGATTTGCTACGAGAGCAGCCTGTGCAGGGTGAAACAAGGCAGGACTTGAGGGCAAAACTGGCAAACAGGCCATCTGGCGGGATTGTCTTTGCCACAATCCAGAAATTCATGCCTGGCGAAGATGAAGACAGTTTTCCAGTTCTTTCTGACAGGCACAACATCGTTGTAATAGCAGACGAAGCGCACCGCACCCAGTACGGCTTTGAAGCAAAATTCAAGGGAGACGCAAAAGGTTATCAGGTGGGATATGCCCAGCATCTGCGTGATGCTTTGCCCAATGCGACTTTTGTCGCCTTTACCGGAACGCCTGTATCATCCGAAGACAGGGACACAAGGGCAGTATTCGGCGATTATATCCATATCTATGACATGCAGCAGGCAAAGGACGACGGCGCAACTGTCGCCATATATTTTGAATCTCGCCTTGCAAAGCTGGGGCTGAACGCTGATGTGCTTCCGGACATAGACGAAGAAGTCGACGAACTGGCCGAAGACGAAGAAGATGATCAGCAGGCCAAACTCAAGAGCAAATGGGCGGCACTTGAAAAAGTAGTCGGAGCTGATCCGCGTATCAAACAGGTTGCTGCAGATCTTGTCGAACATTTTGAAGAACGAAGCAAGGCCCAAACCGGCAAGGCAATGATAGTCGCCATGAGCCGTGAAATCTGCGTCCATCTTTATGATGCTATTATTGCCCTGCGCCCGGACTGGCACGACGAAGACCCGGAAAAGGGCGTTGTAAAAGTCATAATGACAGGTTCTGCCAGCGATAAGCCTTTGCTGAGACCTCATATATATTCAAAGCAGATAAAGAAACGTCTGGAAAAAAGGTTCAAGGCTCCTGATGATCCGATGCGTCTTGTAATTGTCAGGGATATGTGGCTGACAGGATTTGACGCGCCATGCGTTCATACCATGTATGTGGACAAGCCAATGAAGGGCCACAATCTGATGCAGGCCATAGCCCGTGTTAATCGTGTATTCAGGGATAAACAGGGCGGTCTGGTTGTCGATTATATCGGGATTGCCAATGATCTGAAACAGGCTCTGAAGGAATATACGGCAAGCTCCGGACGTGGTCGTCCGACAGTCGATGCCCATGAAGCTTTCGCTGTGCTGGAAGAAAAACTCGATGTACTGCGTTCCATGCTCCATGATTTCGATTACAGCGATTTTCTGACTGCAGGTCACAGTCTTCTTGCCAAAACCGCCAACCATGTTCTTGGGCTCAAAGACGGAAAGAAGCGGTTTGGAGATACCGCCCTTGCAATGTCCAAGGCCTTTACGCTTTGCTGTACCCTTGATGAGGCCAAGGCAGTGCGTGAGGAAGTGGCATTTTTCCAGGCTGTGAAAGTTCTTCTGACCAAAAAAGAAATCAGCAGCAGGAAAAGAGCTGATGAAGAACGTGAAATGGCTATAAGGCAGATCATAGGATCAGCCCTGGTATCTGAGGAAGTGGTTGATATTTTCGATGCTGTAGGTCTGGATAAGCCGAATATAGGTATTCTGGACGATGATTTTCTGAATGAAGTACGCAACCTTCCTGAACGCAATTTGGCTGTGGAGCTTCTGGAAAGACTTCTTGAAGGCGAGATCAAGACACGATTTGCAACCAATGTCGTACAGCAGGCCAAGTTTTCTGAACTTCTTGCAAATGTAATCCTTCGCTATCAGAACAGAGCCATTGAAACCGCCCAGGTGATGGAAGAGCTGATTGCAATGGCTAAAAAGTTTCAGGAAGCTGCTGGAAGAGGCGAAGAACTCGGCCTTAATGCTGACGAACTGGCCTTTTATGATGCCCTGGCAAACAACGAAGAAGCAGTGCTTGAGATGGGTGATGAGGTTTTGAAGAAAATAGCTCATGAACTTGCTGAAAATCTTAGAAAAAACATCAGCGTTGACTGGTCTGTGCGTGACAGCGTGCGGGCAAGCCTGAGACTGATGGTAAAACGAATTCTGAGGAAATACAAATATCCGCCGTCAAGGCAGGAAGAGGCTATAAAGCTGGTGCTTGAGCAGGCTGAAACGCTTAGTGCCGAGTGGATTTAAATAATTCTTGTTATTATTCAGCTTGCCATAATTATCCTTTGGAAAACCCCTTTTGAAAAAGGCGTTTTCCAGACCTTTGTTGCATTAAGAATAATATTGTAGGTCGGGTTAGAGCGTCCTTTGCTCGTAACCCGACATAAAGTCTTGGCAGATGTCGGATTAAGGGATTTATAGATAAAGCACATATCCCTAATCCGATCTACGAATTGGCCTTTTTTACAGCAATCTAAACATGACAAAGCCGCAAAAGTCCGACTTCCGTCATTCCGGCGGGCCTGTCCCTGTGAAAACCGGGGCTGATCACGGGGCTGGAATCCAGAAGTATCTGAAAATTCAAAGATGCCGGATCAAGTCAGGCATGACGACGAGGCCATTTTTTGATTTTTTGCTAAACCATCAACCATACAATGCAATTTAAACTCAAAATAAGGCATAAATATATATTTTACGCCTCCAAACTATATCTCAAATCCCTTCATTCTGAGTTCTTCTTCTGTAAGCTGGGAAAGCTCGTGGGGAAGCACTATCCAGTCGCTTGTCGCATAGGCTCTGTGGTAGAAATCAGGTTCCATTTCGACAAGTCTGTTGTGGGGCTTGTAGTACATGGCCGCCTTGTAGACGATGAAGTCCTTTTTCGGCATTCTTTTTTTAATTGTCTCCGTGACTGCATCAAAGGTTGAGCCTCGGTCAAAGATATCATCCACCACCAGAATCTTGTCACCGTTTCTTGTTACGGAGATAAGAGCGTCAATACTGCCGACCGTTACTTCGGAAGCTTCACCCAGACCTTTGTAGGAACTTGCATGTATGGTCGCGAATTTCTTCTTCTTTTTTGTAAGAAGCTCGAAAACTTCCTGCATATATATTGCAATCTGGGCTCCGCCCCTTGTTATTCCTGCAAATACATCGAAATCATAACCAGTTTCATAGATGCTTTTTGCGAACATCCATGAATCTTTTTCGAGCTGATCAGCAGAAATAAAAACTTTTTGGTAATCTTCAGACATTAAATCCTCCGGAATGGCATTGAATAAGGCTCCGCATTCAGGCGCCATTTTGGCTTCCGTCCCGTGCGTATCGCGCTCAATGCCGTTTTCTTTTGTGAGCATGCCTTTCAGCATATGTTTTTTTGATGCAAAACCTGTATCCCTGGTGATGATGAACCCGTTTCTTTCAAAAGCTGAACGCACATCTGACGCAGATGTAAAGGTTGCGAACGTGCCGCCGGGTTTTGTCATTTTCTTTATTTTTTCCACCACCTCGAAAGTCCACATTTCAGGATTGGACGCAGGACTGAATCCGTCAAGGAACCATGCGTCCGCTGTTGTTTCGAGCTTTTCGATGTTTTTTGCGTCGTCAAAAAGAAGAAAAAGCCTTACGTTCCTGTCGTCAATCTTCACCTCATGCATACCCGGTGTAGTATCTGGATAGGCAGTAATGAGCTTTTCAGACAAAGAAGAAAACTCCGGCCATTTTTCATGAATTTTTTTCAGATGATCCGCTGGAATAGGGTGCTTTTCCACCGAATAGTATTCAAGAACAGCATCAGGTTCAGCAAATTTTTTCCACAGATCCCAGGCAATCAGAAAATTAAGGCCTGTACCGAAACCTGTCTCAATTATGCGGAAGCTTTTTCTGTCCTTCCAGCGTCCGGGCAGGCCATTTCCTTTTATGAAAATATGAAGGCCTTCCTCTATGCCGTCATCACCTGTGAAATATACATCGCTGTAAAGATCTGAAACGAGGCGTCCGGTATTATCCCAGTATGGCTTTGCGGTTTTCATATATATAAGACTAAAATCCTGGTTTTTTGGCGCCTTTTCTTGCACCAAAAGCGAAATAAATCACAAAGCCAATAAATGGAATCAGGGCCACTATTGCCCATAAAGCCTTTTGGGGGAGGGAGCCGAAATCTTTTCTTGCAACATCAAAAAAAGCAATATTTGTGAGAACAAAAAAGAGCAGACCTATGCCTGCCCATACGGTTATAGTCTGAAAATCCATTATACTCCTTTAAGTCTGTTTGCTATTTCAAGCACAGTACGTGCGTAAGTACCGCTTTTATTGTATCTGAGAACCACATTGAAGGCTCTGTCATAATCTATTCCTTTGCGCCATCCGCTCTCCCTGAAATAGTTGGCAACGCTGAAAATTGCGTCATTATAATTGAACAGATCAATAAAACCATCGTTATCTCCGTCTCGCCCAAGGGAGAGTATATTGCTTGGCATGAATTGCGGAATACCTACTGCGCCTGCATATGAACCAGTTATTGTTTCTGTCTGTACCCCTGCCATTATGGCAAGATCAAGGAATGCTTTTAGTTCTCCATATGCCCATTCCGATTTTTTAACGGCCCTTGATTCATAATAATCCCAGGAATGCTTTCTTTCAGCAGGCATCATGTCCCAGAACGCTTTTCTTGTGTCAGCGTCTCCGAGGGCCGCGAGTGTTGAAAGAGAATTTATAACCGGCCAGCTTCCGGTATTTGCCCCGAAACCTGTTTCAACTAATATGATTGCTGTAATTACCTGTAAATCAACGCCATACTGCTGTTCCGCGTTTGAAAGTGTACTGCGGTTTGTTTTGATGAAATTCTTAGCTTTTGCTATGGCTGCCGGAGTCAGAAACTGCTCATGCATGGATGTCTTGCTTGGAGGTGGAGGCGTTCCTGTGCTGATTGTCTTTGGGAAAAAAAGCATGATGCATTTAGGACTGAATTCGACTGCTGGCTTGGAATAGAGGTTTTCTATGGTTTCTTTGTCGTATCCGTCCGCGATGAGCCTGTTTTTTACCGATGCCAGGAGGCCGGAATCTCCTGCGCCACAATTTGCCGCAAATGATATTGAATATCCGCAAAAAAGACATAAAGCAGAAATGACAGTTATTGAAAGCAGTCGTTTTATATTAGTATTCATTATATAATCCCCAATTACTGAATCAGCAGTTTATGAGATTCATTTTTCTTTTTTTGAAAGTACATAATTTTTCGTATCCGGCATTCTTTGCCATTTTAAGCGCAAGCTCATGGTCTCTTCCTGTTTCCTCGGGGCTGTGAGAATCTGAGCCAAGTGTAACAGGAATGCCAAGCCTGAAGCACTCCGACAGGATTGCTTCTTCAGGATAAAATTCACCACAGGGATGATAAAATCCGCTTGTGTTGATTTCAATCGCCTTGCCTTTTTCAGCTGTTTTTTTCAGGACTGGAAGGACAGAAGGAAAAACAGAAAAAGCCTTGCCCATGAACTTTTTTGGGAGATCAATATGGCATATTATATCAAAGAAGTCAAAATCAAGCATTCTGTCAAGTTTTTCAATATAGGATTTAATAATATTCGTGGCATTCCCGGCCTCTACGGCATTCCTGCTTTTTCTGCTTGCCAGATTCAGGCCGCCTGAAAAATGCACTGATGCTCCGATTGCATCAAAAGCGAATATATTCGTGAGATTTTCAATCTCTTCCACAAGGTTCTCGTCAAAGTCAACTTCAAGGCCTGCTTTTATGCTGATTTTATCCGCGTATTTTTCCTTTAAAACCTGGATTGACTGAAAGTAAAGGGGAACTTCCCCTGGCTGCATGGTGTTTGCCGCACCTGCTCCCTGCAAGGTGAGGTGATCCATGAAGCAGATTTCAATCAGCCCTTTTTTAATTGCGCGCAGAATATAATCTTCCATTCTGCCCCTTGCGTGATTGCACAGGGATGTGTGAATGTGGTAATCGATCATTTGACCTCTATGTTTATCCATTCCGCATTCAGAGCGCTACCTGTGTTGGCATCGTCGCCAGCTCCTCGACGTACAAACAACGTACGCCTCCGGGGCTTCCTCCTTGCCGCCTTGGTATCATCTTGAATGCGAAACGGATAATGTTGCTGTTAGCCTTTAAAGACACGATCATAACAGATAATACGGAACCCACAACTGTGAAAAAAGGCAAGACTATATATCGTTGTAGAAGCTGCGGATACGACTCCCTGAAATGGCTCGGGAAATGCCCTGAATGCGGTGAATGGGACGCATTCGCAGAAGAGACAAAAACTGGCAAGGCTGATTCCCTAAAAATATCTTCTGTTACAGTAACTTCAATCACAGATGTTGAGGAAAACGATGACCAGCGAGTTCTTACAGGCATTGGTGAATTTGACAGAGTTCTTGGTGGAGGTATCGTTCCTGGGTCTCTTGTTTTGATTGGCGGCGATCCTGGAATTGGAAAATCCACGCTGATGCTTCAGGCTCTTTGCGGTCTGGCATCAGGCGGAGGCAGGGTTCTTTATGTATCAGGCGAAGAATCCGCGCGCCAGATAAGGATGAGGGGAAGCAGGCTTGGTGCTGGCAGGGAGGGGATTCTGCTTGTATCTGAAATTGATGTGGATATCATCCTTGGTGTAGCTGAGCAGGAAAAGCCTGCTGTTCTTGTCATAGATTCAATTCAGACAATGTATAACAGCACTGTTCCGTCTGCTCCGGGAAGCATTACCCAGGTACGCGAATCAACCATGAAACTCATGATCATGGCCAAGAAGTCAGGAATTCCAATATTTCTTATCGGTCATGTTACAAAAGACGGAGCCATCGCCGGGCCAAGGCTCATGGAACATATGGTTGATACAGTCCTGTATTTTGAGGGTGACAGGAATCACGTTTTCAGAATACTGAGGGCTGTAAAGAACCGGTTCGGCTCGACAAATGAAATAGGCGTTTTTGAAATGGGTGAAAAGGGTCTTGAAGAAGTTCCAAATCCTTCAGCCGTATTTTTATCCGAAAGACCTGAAAACGCACCTGGCTCATCAGTTACTGCGAGCATGGAAGGGACAAGGCCGGTTCTTGTGGAAGTTCAGGGACTTGCAAGCAATACCGCGTACGGAACCCCGAGAAGAACAATTCTCGGACTTGACTCAAATCGAGTTGCCATGATCGTTGCTGTTCTTGAGAAAAGGGCAGGGCTAAATCTGATGGGACACGACATATTCATGAATGTCGCAGGCGGTGTAAAGGTTGATGAACCTTCGACTGATTTGAGCATAGCAGCAGCAGCTGCATCAAGTTTCCTTGACAGGCCCATACCTCAGGGAACGGTTGTGATAGGAGAAATAGGGCTGACAGGGGAAATAAGGGCTGTGAGCCATATAGATCAGAGAATCTCAGAGGCAAAGAAGATGGGCTTTACAAAATGTATTGTTCCCATGTCCAATGCAAAAAGAACTGTTCAGGCTAATGGAATAGAAGTGGTCGGCGTTTCGAATTTGTCAGAAGCTCTGACTCAGATTTTTTCATGACTCTTTAATTTTGCTGGAGTCTCAAAAACTCCGATTCCGTCATTCCGGAGTAGGCCGAAATCCAGAAGTGTCTGAAATAACTGAATGCTGGATCAAGTCCGGCATGACGCTGATGCCTTTTCTGACTTTTTGCGACCTTGCCATCGTTTAAAGCACTTAAAAGTTTTTGCGGAGCTTTTTTCAAAAAGCGACCCGCCGGCACTTGTCCTATCAACTGTATAATTGTCAGAGTCAGAAGCTTCGCCTTACTTTTTTCGGCTGGGTTATAATACCTCGCCGGCACCCGGCTTAACGTCGGATTACGGACAAAGGGCGTCCTAATCCGACCTATGCATCACTCTTGTTTTGATGGCAAATTAACCATACAAGGCATTCGGATCAATGTCGGATTACGAGCAAAGGACGCTCTAGTCCGACCCACGAATCGGCCTTTTTTGCGGCAATTTAACCAAACAAGGCAATCCTGCATTTGTGGTAAAGTCACTCCAAGTCGAATTCTTACATCATTCCTTCAATCAGTGCCCTTGCGTTTTGCCCAAGCACAGCATGGTTATACCCGCCTTCAAGAACGGCAAAATATCCTCCTCCGCTTTTTTTAGCAGCGGCTTTTACCATTTTAGCTATAGAAAAATAATCATCTGTTTCGAGCATTTTGCCCCAGTCATCGACGTGATGATCAAATCCAGCTGATATTCCTATGATATCCACATCAATTTCAGAAAGAAGTTTTTCTGTGTTCTGCATGTATTTTTCGCGCTTGCGTTCAGGAGGATTATAAACCTTTACCCAGCCGTGAGGATCGAGAATATTGGCCGTACCGTCCCCAAAATGCAGGTCAATGTCAAGGACAAGGGCGGTCTGGATAAGTCCCTCGTTCTTTAATAATAGCATGGCTATGGCCATATTTGAGAAATAGCAGAAACCCCAGCAGCTGTCTGATGATGCATGGTGTCCCGGTGGCCTGACCAGGGCAAAGGACGGTTCAGTGAGGCCTGTTTTTGCGGCCTGGATGGTTGCGCCTGCTGCAAGGGCCGCAATGTCGTACAGTCCTTCGCTTTTGACCTCAGCTATATGCTTTTGGGTATGAGCCAGTTCTATATCATCAATTAGCGCAGGTATGGCCTGCTTGAAAGATACGATTGGTGAAATGGCCTTGACAATGGATTCCATTCTTCCTTGTTCCGCAGCTGGTTCAGATGTGTAAACCTGGTAGAAATCATCATGGAAAAATACCTTCATGTTTCACCTTTTTGTTATTTGTAAAAGGAAATGAGCATGCTGTTATTATTCTGATCATGTATAATACAGATTTGTATCAGGATATATATGATATTTTACAAAATTGTTTCATGTTTGATGGCAAGAAACCCAATTGTAAAAAATAAATATCTGATAAAATTAGCTATTAATATTTTGGTACTGTCCTTGCTTTATGGAATGGCAGGTTTGGTATTTGACAAGATGGCCTTTCATTCCGATGCCTCGAATATTCAATCGGATAAACAAGGGGAACAGTATGTTGGAACAGATATTATTTGATAAATCAATGAATTATTCTACAAAACTTTTTGAAGCTGAAAAAGGATTTCAAGCTAATAAAAACCTACAAAAACGTGACTTGAGTCTGAAATCTGTCTCCCTTAATTGTGTTGAGCATGAAGGCAGAACAATCGGTTTATTCGAATCATATCTTCTTGATTCGGCGTTTCAGCCCATCTTCAGTCTTGCCCATAAAAGAATAGTCGGATACGAGGCCCTTTTGAGGCCAAAGGGCAAGGACGGAATTCCTGTGAGTCCTGCCATGCTTTTCGGCAAATCCATGGAACCCTGGCAAGTGGTTCTGCTTGATCGGCTTTGCAGATACATACACGCAAAAAACTTCATGCGTATTGGTGATGAGGTTAACTGGCTATTTTTAAACATAGCGCCATATGTCATGATCCATGGTTCTGAATTCGGCCCTTTTTTCAAGGGTATGCTGGATGAAGCAAAAATAGCTCCCCACCGTGTGGTGGTTGAGCTTGTGGAAGAACCCGAGGCCGACTCAAAAGCACTTGAAGCATCAATCAATTATTACAGGGAAACAGGTTGCCTCCTTGCAGTGGATGATTTCGGTGCAGGCCATTCCAATTTTGAGAGGGTATGGTCCATGCATCCCCATATTGTCAAGCTCGAACAGGGGATGATAACAAGGGCTGGAAATCAGCCACGAATAAGACAGATGCTTCCTGGGATTGTCGATCTTCTCCATCAGTCAGGTTCCCTTGTTCTTGTGGAAGGTATCGAAACCGAAGAACAGGCCTTCATTGCCATTGAATCGGATGTGGATTTTGTTCAGGGATATTTTTTTGCAAAACCAACAACAAATCTTGAAACAGTTGCCTTAAGTTCCCATGATTTTGAGAGCCTTTTCACCAAATTTAAAAAAACAAGTTTTCAGAACCACTCGAATATACAGACAAAATATGAGGATTACAGGCGTCTTTTTTGCCAGGCAGTGAATGAGTGCCGGCTTGGTAAAAGTCTTGAGGAATCATGCATGAATCTTTTTATGCATGAATCCGTAATAAGATGTTATCTTCTTGATCCTTCAGGACTTCAGATTGGCCCCACCATCGTATCTCCGCGATCTGTTAACAAATCAGACCCAAGGTTCATTCCTCTCCATGACGCAAGAAGCGCAGACTGGTTCAGAAGGCATTACCTGAGAAGAGCTGTGCTTCATCCCGAGCAGCTTCAGGTAACACGACCTTATATGTCAATAACTGGCGAGGCTGTTTGCATAACCCTTTCAGTCATGTTTGAATCGCCGGAAGGAGCGAGGGTTTTTTGCTGTGACGTTGATTCCAGGGGATAGCTAAGAATTAACTGACTTCTGATATTAAGGAGGGCTTAAATGATCCATATAATACAGAATGATCCCATGGTACCCTTGGGAAGAATTAAAGGGATAATTGAAGAGTCTGGTCTCGATTTTCATCTCTGGAAGGCATGGGAATCAGAATTTTCGGATGAAATGCCCGAAGATGCCGTCGCTCTGCTTGTGCTTGGTGGAATCATGGGCGCGGATGATGATGTGAGGTTCCCGTATATCAGAACTGTCTGCAGATGGATCAAAAAAGCAGCTGAAGAGGATATCCCGTTTCTCGGCATATGTCTTGGCGGTCAGCTTCTGGCAAAGGTATGCGGAGGGGAATTAAAAAAAGACCTTTACGGTGAGAAAGGATGTGTGCCCGTTGATCTTACTTCTGATGGCAAAAAAGATCCAATCTTCAATGAAATTCCTTCATCATGGCCCGCTTTCGGATGGCATGCGGATTCATTTATACCTCCGCTCGATACAAAAGTTCTTGCAGTATCAACGAAATGCACTTTCCAGGCTTTTAAGCTCGGACAAAATGTTTACGGCGTGCAGTTTCATCCTGAAGTGACTCCTTTTATAGTGGCTGATTGGGCCGCTCTCTCAGGAGGAGAATCTGACAAGCTTGAAGAATTCAGAGTTTTTTATTCCGAATACAAGAATATTTCGAGGCAGTTTCTTTTCAATTTTTTTAAGATAGCAGCCTGCGAAAACAAGAACGGCCTGTGTGATCAGAAATGGGGCTGAAGCATCAAATACATGGGGATTTGGGCGTAGTCTGAATAGGTCTGTGCAAGGATTTCTAAATCCATATATGCAAAGTGTTTGTTTAAAGTTTTAGGTTTTAAGAGGAAATATTATGACTGACGTGCTTTTTATGAATGAAGAAAATAGCCTGGAATCTGATTCAAGCTTATCAGAAAAAAATGTTTCTGAATTTAAGTCGCTAAGAAAAAGTATTCAAAATGGCCTGGATATATTCGGCAAAAATAGAAAAGCCAGGAAAGCCATTCAATATGATGCCGCAGAAAGCATCCTTAATTCCCTGAATTCAAGATGGGATCTTGGCGATGAATTCATAATGCCGGGTAGGGGGCCGGCAAGCATTGTCACAAAAGGTCTTAATCTTGTATTTAAAAAACTCAACGGATTTATCACGGATCTGACAAGACAGACCGTGGGGCTTGCCTCTGTTGCTCCGGGGATGCACCTTATTTCCGGGAAGGTTCTGTCATCAGCCGAGACACTTGGAAAAAAAGGTGAAGAGATCGAAGCATCGTGCAAAAATCTTTCCGAAGGAATGCGTATTTCGTCTGAAAGTGCAGGCGCTGCCCTTGAAAAGTCAGGGCATATTGTCGGCGAGATTTCGAGGGCAAGAAACCTGACAAGCTCATCTTTTGACAGAATGAAAGCAATTGACAGGGATATGGCCGGACTTTCTTCCGCAATTTTCAATCTTGAGGAAAGCTCTAAAAACATCGGTTTAATAATTGACAGTATTTCAGATATTTCTGAAACCACCGGGCTTCTTTCTTTAAATGCATTTATTGAAGCAGGACGGGCAGGAAAATATGGGGCCGGCTTCGGGGTTATTGCCCAGGAGATCAGACAGCTTTCAGGAAAATCAGGGCAGGCGGCTTCGGAAATTAAGAAAACCCTGATGAATATAAGCGAACTGATTGAAACCACAGCGGTTTCGGTCAGGCATGTAAAAGAGTGCGTGGCTTCAGGTCTTGAGGTCAGCAAGGATGCTGATTCTGCTCTTTGCGGCGTTGGGATAGAGCATTCGGGGTTTCATGGTCAGCTTGAATCTGTCCTGATGTCTGTAAATGACCAGGAAAAGGCTGTTTCTGCAATGTTGTCCGGAATTGCTGAAATTGCGGATGCGGGTCGCTCAGGAGCAATTGAGAGCCGGAAACTTTCTGATTCTGCGGACAGAATAAGAACCCTTGCCGAGAAACAGCTTGAATCAGCCGGTTCATTTATTCTCCCTCAATACAGAAAAGTCGAGGCTGTGGTTACAGAAATGGCTTCTGATCCTGATATTGTTTCAATGACAGTTAATGTGAACAGAAAAATATCTGAAAAAATTCTATTATATCCTTATATTGAGCTTGTTTATCTCACTGATGGGAAAGGGATTCAGATTTCTGCCAATATTTTCAGGGACAGGGAAAAAGCTGAATCAGGCTTAAGTTCAGCTGGCAGGAACTGGAGCACCAGGGAATGGTTCAGAAGAGTTAAGGAAACAAACAAGGCATATATTTCAGATGTTTATAGATCGGCTGCAACAGATTCTTATTGCATGACAGTTTCCGTGCCTGTTTTCAGGAATGGTTTTCTGGTTGGTGTGCTTGGGGCTGATGTGAATTTTGAGAATCTGCTTGATATATGAACCTTGTCTTTTTTTGTCCCATGTCTTCATTGACAAGGTCGTAAAAAGTTTGATTTTCGTCATTCCGGCGCAGGCCGGAATCCGGAAGTGATAGAAATTACAAAGATGCCGGATAAGTCCGGCTTGACGCCGGCGCCTTTATTTGACTTTTTGCGAGTCCGTCTTCATTGAATGGGTGCCTCTAAAAATTAGTATTTTTGATGTGGTAGCAAGGAAGCGGCGCACGGAGAACCGGAGTTTATGCGGTATAAATGAGGATTCGAGTACGACGCTGACGCAGCTAACGCGCAAAAAGGCAATTTTTAGAGGTGCCCAAATGTTTTTAAATTGATTGATCAGTGTGTAGGGGCTTTTGTAATAAAAGTCCCTGCATTTCCAGCCATCAAGATGATTTGCCTGCCCCAAGAGAATCCGGCTTGATTTATAAGCATGAACGTATTATTGATTTTTCTTTGACCAGCCCCCTACACCCTATTTTGTTTCATTTTCTTTCAAGCCTTGTTTTTTAACACTCTACCTGGAGCAGATATGAGAAAGTTGATTATAGCTGTTTTAATATTTTTTTGTGGATGTTCATCTGTCCCTAAAGGCATCTTGCCTGTGACAGGCTTTGAAATAAGCAGATATCTTGGGACTTGGTATGAAATTGCACGTCTTGACCATTCTTTTGAAAGAGGTCTTATAAATATAAGTGCAGAGTATTCGCAGATGGATGATGGGGGTGTGAAAGTCGTAAACCGCGGTTTCGATCCTATTAAAAATGAATGGAAGGAAGTGGAAGGGCGGGCTTATTTTGTCTCAGATCCCTCCACCGGAAGTCTTAAGGTTAGTTTTTTCAGGCCATTTTACGGCGGATATCACATAATTGCACTGGATAAGGAAAAATACGAGTACGCCCTTGTATGCGGACCTGACAGGTCGTATTTGTGGATACTCTCAAAAAAGCCTTTTCTTGATAAAAAGATAAAAGATGATCTGATTTTAAAGGCAAAAAAATTGGGATTTGATGTCAGTTCCTTGATTCAGGTGAAACAGGAATCAAAGTAATTTGGCGGGAATTCTTTTTCATGATATTCGCCTTTTTGTATGATTTGTTTCATTTAAGGTTTGTTGTATTGAAACCATTCAGTTCGCTTTTTTTAGGAAGGGCGTTATTTTTGGAAAACCCTTTTTGTAAAAAAATGTTTCCCAAATGTTTCGCAAGAATTTTATTATGATATTTTTTAAGGCTATGCTTCCCTTAGATGTTGAAAAACGAAATAGTATTTTTTTTTGATTCTGGATCTTGGGAGAACTTTTTGTAAAAAGTTCCTTAAGTCCCCTCAAAACCTTATGTTTTTATTGTTATCAGACGCAAATGCTCTAAAGTTGTGCATGCACTCTCTAATTACCTGAAAGTTTTTGCGGAGCTTTTTCCAAAAAGCGACCCGCCGGAGGCTGCTTTTTTATTGAAAGTATTAGTTAGTTATTGGAATAATAAAGCATTACACAGTTAACGGCAACATAGCCGTTTTTAAAAAGCCATGCGCTATGGATCCAAGCAACAAATCCAAAACCTGAAGTTTTTTGCTAAGCTTTTTTTCAAAAAAGCGTTCTTTTAAAAGGTTTAATCTCATATTTGGTGAATAGTTTCGTTTAATTTTTTTATCGGTTATCCAAAATTCAAACAGCAGGATTGTAAATAAATGAGATTTCAGGGCGTTCTCGGGCTTGTTGCAATTCTTTTCATTGCCTGGATTTTTAGTGAAAACAGGCACAGGATCAGTTTAAGAGGAATTGTGTCAGGTTTTTTACTTCAGTTTTTCATGGCCTTTCTTATCCTTAAAATTCCTTTAATAAAGGACTTTCTCCATTATCTGGATAAGGCTGTCATTGCGCTTGAAACAGCCACTACTGCGGGAACTTCTTTTGTTTTCGGATATCTTGGAGGAGGAACGCTCCCTTTTGACGAAAAAGTTTCGGGACTGTCTTATATCCTGGGCTTCAGAGGGCTGGTGCTTGTTCTTGTCGTGAGTGCCCTGTCGTCTCTTTTGTTTTACTGGAAGGTTCTTCCTCTTGTTGTCAGGGCTTTTTCGTATGTACTCAGAAAAACTCTGGGAATAGGCGGGGCTGTCGGTCTTGGCGCTGCGGCCAATGTTTTTCTTGGAATGATAGAGTCCCCGCTTTTTGTAAAGCCGTACCTTAAAGATATGTCAAGGAGCGAGCTTTTTGTGACCATGACCTGCGGCATGGCCGGGATTGCAGGCACTGTTATGATCCTATACGCGAGTATTCTAAAAAATAAAGTTCCTGACGTATTGGGACATATACTTGTGGCTTCTCTCATAAGTATTCCAGCAGCAATAATGATATCTCAGATAATGGTTCCTGAAACAAAGGCTCCAACCGAAGGAGACATAACTCCGCCGCAGCTGTCTATGAGCGCGATGGATGCAATTACTAAAGGCACGGCAGAAGGAATAAATCTTCTGATCAATATTATTGCCATGCTTGTTGTTCTCGTTGCCCTGGTTCATCTTGCAAACCAGATACTTGGATTTTTACCGGAGCTTGCAGGACAGCCTGTCACACTCCAGAGAATCCTTGGTTATATAATGGCTCCCATGGCATGGCTCATTGGCATTCCCTGGTACGAAGCCCAGACAGCAGGAATGCTGCTTGGAACAAAAACTGTTCTGAATGAGTTCGTTGCTTACCTTGATATGGCCGCTTTGCCTGAAGGCTCTCTTTGTGAGAGAAGCAGGCTTATTATGACATATGCACTCTGCGGATTTGCAAATTTGGGAAGTCTTGGCATAATGATAGGCGGAATGGGAGCCATGGTTCCTGAAAGAAGGGACGAGATAGTCGAGCTTGGAATGAGATCTATATTTGCGGGAACCTTATCTACCTGCATGATTGGAGCCGTTGTCGGGCTGATTCAATGATTTTTCAAGATTTCCAAATCAATGGTTGATCATTTGTGTGTTTGATCTAATTATCAAAAAATTTGGCTATCTTCCCCCTATATGTTGAAAAGCGAAATAATAATCCTTTTTGGACTTCTGGATCTTTGGGGAACTTTTTGTAAAAAGTTCCTTAAGTCCCCTCAAAACTTTATGTTTTTATTATTATCAGACGCAAATGCTCTAAAGTTGTACATGCACTCTCTAATTACCTGAAAGTTTTTGCGGAGCTTTTTTCAAAAAGCGACCCTCCGGAGGCCGCTTTTTATTTAAAGTATTAGTTAGTTATTGGAATGATAAAATATTCCACACTTAACGGGGACAGAACCTTTAAATAAGCGATCAACCTAGAGCATGCAAATCATCTTTTGAAACACATCCTCGCAGAGATTATTTTGAAGTCATCACCCATACGCCAGTCCAGCCATCTGATGACATTCCTGATTCTTTCAGTTCCCCGCATTTGCTGATGTATTTGGAAGCTGGAGGATCAATCGATTTTATGCCTGAAAAAATTGATATTGCCGAGTCAAAATCTCCTGAATAATAGTAGTCAAGACCTTTAAGAAAGGTTTCGACTGTTTTGGATTTTTCTTCGAATTCTGGTTTTTCCATGGGTTCATATATGACGACGGCTTCTTTTTTACCAACAACGGCAACTCGGCCAAGTTCCCTGAATCCAAAGGAATCACCAGCCTGTTTCATTGTCTCTGCCGAAACCATAGTGTAGGTTCCGAATTCCTTGTTAACGCCTTCAAGCCTTGCCGCAAGGTTTACTGAGTCACCGAGCATGGTGTAGTCGAATCTGTCCTTTGAGCCCATGTTTCCAACAACTGCAAATCCTGTGTTGAGACCGACTCGCATGTAAAGATCCTTGCCTGTTCTCTGCTTGTAAACAGGGCGCAGTTCCGCAAGTCTTGTCTGACAGCGCAGAGCTGCTTTCACGGCTCTGTATGCATGATCAGGCACATCGAGCGGAGCGTTCCAGAAGGCGATGATCGCGTCTCCTTCGTATTTGTCCACTGTTCCGCCTTCTTCATGGATTATATCTGTCATGGCGGAAAGATAATCGTTCAGAAGGGCAGTAAGTGCCTCAGGATCTAAGGATTCTGATATTGTGGTAAAGCCCTGGACATCAGAAAAGAAGATGGAAAGCTCGCGCTTTACACCGCCAAGTTTAAGTTTGTCCGGGTTTTGCAGGATCTGTTCGATTACCGCAGGGTTGAGATATTGCTGGAATGCGTTCTTTATGAATTGTTTGTGAACTCCTTCTGTTGCAAAATTTACCACAAGGGAAAGAGTCACTGTGATTATTACCGCAATTTCAGGGATTACAAACTGTGTCCAATATCCGGCCTCGTATGAGACAAGGCAAAGGCCTCCAGGAATGGCTGCAAAAATCATTGCAAGCAGAAGACTTTTTACAGGAGATTTGAAAAATGTGAGCGTGAATGAGCAGGTTAGAATCATTAAGAGGATGAAACACACGTCATATATTCTTGGTGTTCCTTTGATGAAATCGCCGGAAAGCAGATTGTCAAGGAAAGTGGCGTTAACCTCAACTCCAGGATAAGCTTCGCTTACAGGAACTGGCTTGTTGTCAAAAAGGCCTTTGGCGCTGAATCCGAAAAAAATAAATTTATCCTTGAAAACAGCCGGGTCAAGCTGGGGCTTTTCACCATTTCTGATCTGAATCTCTGATCTTATTATGGCAGCTGCACTGTAAATTTTATGGGTGCCTGATTTCCCTCTGAATCTGAGGATAGTCTTACCATCCTTGTCTATGGGGATTTTATGATTTAGAATTTTGAGCTTGTTACCTTCCGCCTTGATCTCAGCTTCATTATCAAGGGACGCAATGAAAGCTGAAAAGCCAAGAAGGGGCATTGGTTTGCCCCCAAAAAACTTGATGGGTTCAACTCTTCGGTATATTCCGTCAGAATCCGGGTTCTGATCAACATTTGCTATTATTTTGAAGCCTTCGGCAACATCAGGGTGGGGGAATGTCGCAAATTTTTTAGTCAGCTTTTCAACAAGTTCGGAGGTCTTTGATCCAGTTATCTTTATTTCAGGATTTTTTGCTTTCTCAGGCCATACTGAAGTATTTCCTTCAGTGCCAAGGCCTGCTGCACCAGCGACTTTCCCCAAGGTTTTGCATCCAGCCACAAGAGCCTGGTCATCGTCAGGGCCATAGGATGACGGTTCTGTGAAAAGCACATCGAGTGCAGCGGCAGATGCTCCCCCGCGATTCAGGAATTCCAGGATAGCTCCGTAAGCAACCCTTGGCCATGGCCAAGGCCAGGCATTTTCCTTGGATGCCCAGTCCAGGCTGTTCTGGTCAAGCAGAATGACTGCGATTCTTTCTGTTGCAATTCCGGGCTTGGCAAAAAGTTTGACTCTCCAGTCCCATGTTTTTGCTTCTATTCCCTCGGTCCATCCTGAAAAGAGCAGGAGCAGTGATATTATGGAAGCCGCAATACCTATTACAATAGCATTTAGAGCCTTGGTTCCTGATTTTACCGAGTAATAAAACATGGTTTTTGCTCTCTTTCAGGTTGTGAGTATCTATATTATGGTGACAATGAATGACAGGTCGAGAGGTTTACTATGTGGAATTTTTGGACGAATTTCAAGTGGGAGTTGAAAAAACAAAAACCCCTTTCTGGGATAGAAAGGGGTTTTTAATGCTTAACTCTATATTTCTATTTTTTAATCTATATAGCTATATCTATATATTTAGGCTTCAGCTCTCTGGTATGAGGACTTGCGTGATGATCTCTGCTGAGGTCTCTCATCATTTGAATAAGGGCTTTTTTTCTGCTGCCATCTGTTGCTGTTGTCATTGGCAGGAGCTCCTTTTCTTGATCTGGTGGCAGCTGCCTGTGGCGGTGCATCAGAGGAAACCTGAACTACTACAGCTCTGTTGTTGTATTCCATTCCTTTGAATGCGTTCAGAATGGTAGGCGCTGATTTATGATCAATCTCAAAGAATGATGATGTATTCATAAGGTCTATCTTGCCTATGTCTATGTTTCTTCTTCTTGTGCATCTGTTGATAAGGCCGATCAGTTCAGCTGGAGTAAGATTATCTTTGTAGCCAAGGTTAATGCTGTATCTGATGAAACCTT
Organism: Desulforegula conservatrix Mb1Pa; assembly: GCF_000426225.1. Classification (NCBI taxonomy): domain Bacteria; kingdom Pseudomonadati; phylum Thermodesulfobacteriota; class Desulfobacteria; order Desulfobacterales; family Desulforegulaceae; genus Desulforegula; species Desulforegula conservatrix. The sequence continues at coordinate 2,513 of NZ_AUEY01000049.1, read as the reverse complement.
CCTCGGCTCTTTTGTTGCTCTTGTCAGCCTGGGCGTAATTTCTTGGCGCTCTGTCAGTTCTCACTGCACCTTCATTTCTGGTTGTTCTTGATCTTTCTTCAGCCGGATTAAGATCACGTGCATCTCTGTAATATTCAAGAAGTCTGCTGAATTCCATGGAAACGAAAAGCTTTATCAGGTCTTCCCTTTCAAGATGCTCAAGTTTTGCCTGTATCTTGGGAAGGGCAGCTTCCAGTGCCTTATGGTCTGTGTTTGTGGCCTGAAGTTTGTCTATCATGTGAAGAAGCTGATTCTCACATATTTCAGTTCCATTATGAATCTTGCACTTAGTGAATTTTCTTTTGATTTTTGATTCTATCTGCCTGATTCTGCGGTATTCTCTCTCAGAAACAAGGGATATTGCCACGCCTTTCTGTCCTGCGCGTCCTGTTCTTCCACTTCTGTGATTATAAACATCATCATCATCAGGAAGATTGAAATTGATGACATGTGAGATATCTTTCACGTCAAGACCACGAGCTGCAACATCTGTTGCGACAAGTATCTGGAGATGTTTGATTCTGAATCTGTTCATTATTGATTCACGCTGATTCTGGGAAAGATCACCATGGAGAGCGTCTGCATTGTATCCGTCCTGGATCAGCTTGTCCGCAACATCCTTGGTTTCTTCGCGTGTTCTGCAGAAAATTATGCTGTACATGCCAGGATAAAAGTCAACAACACGTTTGAGTGCAAGATATCTGTCCCTTACATGAACTCTGTAGTAAGCATGCTCGACATTGTCTGAGCCTGCGTTCTGAACACCGATGGTGATCTCGATCGGCTTGGTCATGTAGTTGCTTGATATTTCGAGAACTTCCCTTGGCATTGTCGCGGAAAAAAGGAGAACATTTTTGGTTTTAGGAGTCTGGTCAAGAATAGCGTCAAGCTCATCCCTGAATCCCATGTTCAGCATTTCATCAGCTTCATCGAGTACGACTGTTTCAAGGGATGAAAGATCAATAACCTTTTTATAATTAAGCAGGTCGTTCATTCTGCCTGGAGTTGCAACTATTACGTGGGCGCCTTTTTTAATCGCTCTGATCTGTTTTTCTATGTCAGCGCCGCCATAAACCGCTTCTATATTAAGTTTAGGGATATATTTGGCAAATTTCTTGAGGTCGCCTGTGATCTGGAGGCAAAGTTCACGTGTAGGCGCAAGTATGATCGCCTGGGTGTATTTCTTATCCGGATCTGCAAGCTGTATTATAGGAAGGCCAAACGCAGCTGTTTTACCTGTTCCTGTCTGGGCAAGTCCTACAAGGTCGCCCGGTTTTTCAAGAAGTATTGGAATTACTTTCTCCTGAATAGGCATGGGCTTTTCAAACCCGAGTTCTTTAACTGCTTTGAGAATGTTTTCGGAGATTCCAATGTTTTCAAAAGTGACCATTAAATTTTTTTCCTGTACTGCTTTATAAAGATTTATTCTGAAGGCGTCGTAAAAAGTCTATGCGTTACTTTTTCAGGAAATAGAGAAAAATTTCTGCTGATAAATAATTCCGCTGTGTTTTGGCCGTATTCCTGAAAAAATATTTTTCAGAGAAAAAAGGCAACACAAAACCATTTAGATATGGCTTAAAGGCCTGTCCAAAATGGCAGAATATAAAATTTGATTATAGCAAAAAGGAAATCCCTTACCCCAGCCATCCGAATTGTATCAGATGGCTCCACCCTGCACCTTAAGAGGCGAAATTGCCTTTTTCAGGTGACGGACTTTTATACGAGTCCGAATCAAGGCTAATCTTGAAGATCATATGAACGAAATGCTCTAAAGAATCCCTCGATTAGCCTTACAATTTCAAAAGATTTCAGGGCTGGCTCGCAACTTCGGGATTCCTGTCAGAAGGGCTGAATATGCACTTTGGGCATTTCAGATGACTGCGCAGGCCGCTTTTTTAAGCGTACTCCATGAACTTGATTACTAACCTATACCAAAATCTCTTAAACGGATTTGCATCCGACGCCTATAAGAGGGGTAAATGGTCTGACTGTCAAGTAAAAAAAATATTATTTGATAAAAATATTGTATTTATTCATGAAACGGGCTTTTAAAGGTCGCTTTTTTGAAAAAAAGCTTAGCAAAAAACTTTTGGATTTGTTGGATTATTCTTTTTGTGCTCAGATATCGCTTATAAAAATGCTGCTGGTTTTGACTCCAGAATACTGATATTCAACAGCATGAAAGGTTTTTGTGAAATGTTTGGAAAAACCTTTTTACATAATTTGATTACCATTTTTACTCCGCCATGCTTATCTTAAGGCATGTGAAAGATTATCCAGATATGATGGAGGTGTAGCATGGCAAAAAATATGATCCAATTTCAAAAAGGAAAGAGTATTCACGAATTCCTGTCCGAATATGGGACCGAAGATAAGTGCCAAGACTCATTATTCAGACTTAGATGGCCGCATGGTTTTAGTTGTCCGAATTGCGGCGGTTCGAAATTTTGCGAGCTCAAATCAAGAGATCTGTA
>NZ_AUEY01000048.1 GCF_000426225.1 Desulforegula conservatrix Mb1Pa | reverse complement strand
CAATATTGCACTTTCTTTTTGTCTGGCCAAATCTCGAAATACATCTCCCAAATATTTCCTCAATTCTACATAAATAGTCTTTTTTCTATACTTTGGAATCCATACTACATGATACTTGCATTCCCAGGTACTATGGCTTAGGCTTTGTCTCTCGCTCATTGAAGTCTCCTTTAACTTGAACTTTAGGCGGTTCAGTTATTGGAGACTTCTTCTTATTCCAGGATCTGTCAAACTCTGTGAGTCCACCGGCAGAGCCGGGGGTTTACTTATGATTAATTATAAGGAGCGTTACTAATGCGCCCCCTTGCTCTGAAAGACCATGCCTATGCCGAGACCTGAAAAAATAGCAATCACAGTTGCAAGAACACCGTAAAGAAGTGAATTCCCGAATGCGAGGCTTGACATCAATTTTGGAAAACCGCTCAGACCAGCAGTAATATTCTGCTTTGCCTGGGAGACAATCTGCCCGTCCTGAACGGCTAAAAGTTCAATGGAATATTCTCCAGGCAAGAGTCGTGACGGAACGCTGATTTCTGCCTTGAATGCTTTCTGTCCTGCCATGCCCGGCAAATAAAGAATATTGCCGGAGACTTCATTATAAAGCCCTTCCTGCTGTTTCAATTTGAGAAGCTCATCAACGGCAAGGGTTTTGTCTGTCTTGTCAGCTTCAACTCCGATTGAATCCCTGAGGCTGGAAAGACCGATTTTTTTCATTGTTCCATAATTTTCATCGGACTTGGAAAATGTTTCAGAAGTGTTTACAAGAAAAACTCCTGGAACATTCTTGAACGTAAGAGAGTTCAGGTTCATCCACAAAACTCCCATTGCCTTTCCTTTTTCCTTCATATGAAGCTCCGAGGAACTGCCTACGAACCTTAGAACAGCTTCGCAGCCTTCGGGAACCGAGCCCGACACCTTCAAACTTGTGCCGTTATAGAAAGTATTTATGTCAATAAGCTTAGCGCCCACTTCTAATTTGGCTTCAGTCCCGGCAAAAGCCTGAAATGCGATGGCCATAATCATCATAAAAACTAAGGCGGTGATTCTGATCTTCATCTATGAATGTCCTCCTGTGTAAGAAAGCAGTATATCAGGTGTTGCCAGGAGCTGGAAAAGCATCTTGACCATTACAACAAGAACAAGGGATGCAAGGAGAATCTTGAGCTGATCTGCCTTCAGTTTTTTGCCTATCTTTGCGCCTATCTGGGCGCCGATGGCAGACCCAAGAAGAAGAAGAAGGGCAAGAACAAAATCGACAGAATGATTCTTCCAAGCCTGCATCACAGTTACGTTTATACATGTGAAAAGAATCTGGAAAAGACTTGTTCCAACAACGACATGCATTGGCATACGAAGTATATAGACCATTACAGGAACCATGATGAATCCGCCTCCAACCCCCATGATTGCGGCAAGGATTCCAACCAGAACTCCGAGAAAGAGTGGTATCACAAGGGACATCTTTACGCCTGATCTCGTAAAATCCATTTGTCCTGGCAGATTTTTGATCACGTTGCCCAAAAAAGACTCCTTCTTTTTTTTCATAACAGGCTCAGCAGATGATTTTCTCATGGACTGGATACTCTCGAAAAACATATATCCACCGATTACGCCAAGCATTATCACATAGGTGACATTGATAAGAAAATCGGCATTGCCGAGCTGTTTGAGAAACTTGATGACATAAACACCAACTGTGCCGCCCAGAACACCGCCTATCAAAAGCAGGATACCCATCCTTATATCGACGTTGCCAAGTTTTAGATGGGCCACAGTCCCTGATGTTGACGCCCCGACAATCTGGTTTGAATCAGAAGCAGCCGCCACTGTGGGAGGTATGCCGAGCATGATCAGAAGAGGCGTCATTAAAAAGCCCCCGCCTACGCCAAATATGCCGGACAGCAACCCAACGGCCCCGCCGAGGCCTAAAATAGCCAAAATGTTAACGCTGTTTCCTGCTATCGGCAGGTAAAGATGCAGTGGAATTCCCATGTTTTACTTTCTCTCCTTTGCCCGTTTGTTTAATTTTCAAGGGTGTAACCAGATCCACACGACATAAAATCCTGTGAATAATCCTGCGCAGGGAATTCATTCCACCCTTTGCATTATTCCGCCCACTACCCTCTGTTGACTCAATCACAAGAAGAGTAATCCTGTTGCTTTTTGCAAACCTGATCACCTCTTCCTCATAATCCCCTTCAGTGATGAAGTATTCGACATGGATGCCTTCTGACTTCGCAAGCTCTATCTGAAGTTCAAAGCGTTCCCTGACTATGCTGATTTCACCATCATGAAGACTGTTTCCGCCATGCCCGGAAGGCATGATCATAAGTGCATAGACCCTTGCGTCAGTCCCTATTCTCCTTGCAAGGAGTATTGCCCTGTTCCAGGCGTCCCAAGCTCCATGCCCGGCGCCCATGCTTACAAGTATGCGTTCCATGATGTCATCTCCTGGGCAAACACGGATAGCAGCAAGCGTGCCACAGCGATCATGAGACATAACATATTGAATTAAATATAAATATTTTATGATAAATTTTAATGGTGTAAATGATGATTTCAAAATGAAACAAAAACCATTCATGATTGATTGTCAGGCTTTTCATTGTGAAACACTTGATTACGGGGATATACAAATTCCCACGGGTAGTATTATTTCAGATGGAGACAAGGTGACAAAAAATCCGCTTGCAGTCATTACTGAGGGTCTTCATGTGAAAAACAAAAACATAGCATGGAAGGCTTTGTTTTTTTTGCGTTGGGCTGTCTCTAAAAAAAAGAAGAAAGGAAGTATTTTGCGGTGAAATGAACAGCTGAACAAAGGAATAATGAAAATTTTAAGGGCCTTGGGCAACATCTTAAAGAAGTTACCCAAAGCCCGGTTTTGAATTTCAATTATCAGGATGTGAATGGCCATTAAGAATCAGAGCCAATTTTTTTTATGCTCTAAAAATCCTCAAAATCGTCATTATCAAGCGGTATAACCTGATCTGGCCTAACTTCCCTCGAGGTTCCTGAAACCTGGGGATGAACCTGCCCCGAAGTTTTTTTGACAACCGGCCTTAACAATTTTGGCTTTCTGCCTGACGAAGCCAACAAATGGCCCGAACGTGCAGGGGTGGATGAATGATAAATGGTTTCCTTTCCGCCCACTATGGCAGTAAGCTGGTTCACATAATCCATCATCTGCTGGGACTGGGCGCTCAATTCCTCTGAAGCACTTGCAGACTCCTCGGCATTGGCCGCGTTCTGCTGGGTGACCTTGTCCATTTCAGTCACAGCCCGGTTGATCTGCTCAATTCCCTTTGCCTGTTCATCGGAGGCCGCTGAAATTTCGCTCACAAGATCACCTACCTTGGCCGTGGATGTCGCAACTTCACCAAAAGCACTGTTGGTCTGGTCAAGAAGGGTTGTTCCATCCGTTACTTTTTTTACAGTATCTTCTATCATTGTTGCTGTATTCTTGGCTGCATCAGCTGAACGCAGGGCGAGATTCCTCACCTCTTCCGCAACAACCGCAAAACCGGCTCCGGCCTCACCTGCCCTTGCAGCCTCGACGGCAGCGTTGAGTGCAAGAAGATTTGTCTGAAAAGCTATTTCATCAATTGTTTTTATGATCTTCTGGGTCTGACGGCTAGCGTCTGAAATCTCACAAATTGATTTTGTAAGATCTGTCATTGATTTCGAGGCCTTGTTGACAACCGAATTGGCTTCTTTCATCAGATTGTCGGCCTGGGCCGCATTATCCGCATTGCGTTTGGTCATGGAAGACATTTCTTCAAGGGATGATGATGTTTCCTCGAGTGACGCAGCCTGTTCCGAAGCGCCTTCAGCAAGGGACTGGCTGGCGGATGCCACCTGATTTGCGGCAGCCGCTACCTGATTTGCGCCCTCGCCAAGACCTGTTATTACATTTCTTACAGGACGAGTTATGCTTATGGTGATAAAAAAAGCGAGAAAACAGCCAACAGCGACCGCTATTACAAGGCCAACAAACATTATATAAGAAGCCTGTTTCAAACCTGACACAGAATCTTCGCTGACTTTTCTCATGATCTCGTTGGCACCAAGAGAGGTCTCCCTTGCGAGCTCAAGAGCGGCAGTTCCAATTTCAATGCGCTTATCGTTTATTGTGCTCAGGGAAGCAGTTTTTTCAAAAAATTCCAGCAAGGATTTTTTATACCCTGAAGACGATGATATTATTTCATCAATCTGTTTAAGATTGGCAGCATGTTTTGTAATAGGCTTCAAATCAGCAGCAATCTTGGCTATTTCATCAAAGGCTGATAGCTTTGATTTAATGATATCGTCATTTCTAAGATTCATACTTCTTAAATTTGCGATTCTAAGCTGCTTGCCATTATCGAGTATGGTGTTTACCATATCTATTTTTTTGAATCTCTCCCGAATCTGATCAACCGGAGCGCCTGTTCCTGCTTCCTTATCAAAGGCTTCTTTCTGGGATTTAACAAATTCAGTGCAGTTTGTCTCAAATACCACGGACGATTCTTCCATAGCAGTTCTTATGCCTGACTGAGAAGTCACTGTGTCAACCGTGTCTTTGGCCAGTTTCTCATATTCCGACATTTTAGCTGTAATTGAAGGGACATTTTTTCCAAGGGTCACAAGTTCAGGATAAGAATCAGAGAGCTTTTTTGCGTTTGCCAGACTTTCTTTGACCTTGACGATATCATCATTTGCAAGATCCAGATATTTTTTTTCATTTGTAAATCCATACCCGCGCATATTGTACATATATCGCTGTATACGTCTTTCGAGCTGCCCGACTATTGCAACTTCCTCGACGTATTTATCATTGATATTTTCTGCATTTTTTTTTGCGCTCCTCATATTAACGACAGCAATAACACCAAGTATTAAAATAATTGCAATTAGAATTCCAAAACCAGATGCTATCTTTGCCCCAAGTTTCATATTTTTAAACATGGATATCCTCCATTTTTCCAGTTGAACAGAATGAAAATACAATCACGCGGTTTTATCAAGCAGGATGAGTTCGCTTTCTGTCAGAACCTTATCAATATCAAGAAGAATCTTGACACTGCCGCCTGCTTTTGCCATTCCGAGTATGTAGTCAGTATTCAGCTTGATCCCGAATGCTGGCGTTGCCTCGATATCATCCTCCCTGATGTTGAGAACCTCTGACACAGAATCAACAACAACGCCTATCTGGAGATGGGATTCCCTTGTTGTAATCTCAAGAACAATTATGCATGTCCTTTCATCATACTGGACTTCTTCCATCTGGAATCTGAGTCTAAGATCAATTACAGGGATTACTTTGCCGCGAAGATTTATAACGCCTTTAACAAATCCAGGTGTCTGCGGGACAGAGGTAACCGGCATCATGCCAATAATCTCACGGATTCGCATTATGCCGACTCCGTATTCCTCGTTTCCCAGCCTGAATGTAAGGTATTTCCCTTCCCGGCCTGCAGATGGCTGATTAGGTTTAGCCGCTTCCATCGCTGCCTCCTTATTGGGGTTCAATTTAATAGTCGCCTATAAAAACTTTGAGTAAAAAAGATTGAGCTGGATGAATTGACACTGTGGAATTATTTATGAAATGCAAACTTGTATTTTTGTATCACATGAAAAGTTGCAATTACAACATTATTCTTATACGTGGCAAGGCTGGGGAATGAAGAGGCGCAAGGGGAGGAATGTCCGCGGCACATGATCTGCCGCGGACCTTTTTATTAAGTCAGGCTTATCACTCCTGGACAACAACTCTTAACGAAAGTTCCTGAAGCTGGGCATGGGAAACCTTGTCAGGCGCAGATGTCAGGAGACATCCAGCTTTCTGGGTTTTAGGAAATGCAATGACGTCGCGGATGGAAGTCTCTCCGCATAAAAGCATCACAAGCCTGTCAAAACCAAATGCCATACCGCCATGTGGAGGCGCGCCATATGAAAGTGCGTCTGTAAGGAATCCGAATTTTTCCGCGACTTCCTCATCCTTGAGGCCGAGAACGCTGAAAATCTTTTTCTGAAGTTCAGGATCAAAGATTCTTATGCTTCCGCCGCCAATCTCATATCCGTTCAGAACAAGGTCATAGGCCCTCGATCTTACATCAAGAGGGTTTGAATCAAGTTTTGCGTAATCTTCTTCAAAAGGAGAAGTAAAAGGATGGTGCAGGGAGTGATAACGTTTTTCATGCTCATCATATTCAAAAAGCGGGAATTCAGTCACCCAGACAAACCTGAAGGTGTTTTCAGGGATGAGATTGAGCTTTTTGGCAAGATGATTTCTGAGGTTTCCGAGAGCCTCGTTAACCACTGTTATCTGATCTGCGACAAAGAAAATCAGGTCTCCTGGCTGCATGTCAAGAATCCTTGCCATTTCAGCCTTTTCATCATCTGTGAAGAATTTTGCAATCGGAGACTGCCACTCATTTTCCTTAACTTTTATCCATGCAAGGCCTTTTGCCTTATATATTGCGGCAAATGCTGTAAGGTCATCAATATCCTTTCTGGACATGTCTATGCAGCCTTTGGCGTTCATGGCTTTAACTATTCCGCCTTTTTTGACCACATCCGCAAAAACCTTGAAACTGGAGTTTTTTGCAACATCAGAAAGATCTTTAAGCTCAAGCCCGAATCTCATATCCGGTTTATCAAGGCCAAATCTTGAAATAGCCTCTGCATAGGTAATATGTTCAAATGGTGTTTCAAGGTCTATCCCAAGAGCGTCTTTAAAAACTTTTTTTGTAATACCCTCTCCGGTTGCCATAACATCAGATTCACCGACAAAGGACATTTCAAGGTCTATCTGGGAAAATTCAGGCTGGCGGTCCGCTCTTAAATCCTCATCCCTGAAACAGCGCACAATCTGATAATATCTGTCAAAACCTGAAACCATCAGAAGCTGTTTGAAAAGCTGGGGTGATTGAGGTAGAGCGTAAAACTGTCCTGGGTTAACCCGGCTCGGCACAAGATAGTCGCGGGCTCCTTCAGGGGTGCTCTTTGTGAGAAAAGGAGTCTCTATGTCAAGGAATCCGTTTTCATTCATGAATTCACGGACAGCTCTGCCAACCCTGTGCCTCATGATTATATTCTTCTGGAGTTCAGGACGCCTAAGGTCGAGATGACGATATGTGAGCCTGATATTCTCATTGGCGTCAATTCCATCCTCAATCATGAAAGGAGGAGTCTTTGACTCATTGAAAATGCTGAGTTCAGTAATAATTACTTCTATCGCACCTGTTGCTATATTAAAATTGAGCATGCCATCAGGCCTGTTTTCAACCCGACCTTTTACTCCGATCACAAACTCGCTTCTGAGGGAATGGGCTTTGGCATGTACTGTTTCTGAAATTTCAGGGCTGAAAACGATCTGTGTGATTCCATCTCTGTCCCTTAAATCAACAAAAATTACTCCGCCGTGGTCTCTGCGACGCTGAACCCAGCCCATGAGAATAACTTCACTTCCAACATCCGAGGCACGAAGATCATTGCAGTAATGCGTGCGTCTCAAACTTCCAAGTATATCAGCCACGTTATTGTCTCCTTGAATTTTGATGGCTCTGTATTTTTTTATAGGTGGGAGATGCCCACCGTCATTTTTCCTGTATCAATAAACTGTTGAGATAAACCAGCCTCAAAGAAATCAGTCAACCACACTGTGCCCAACAAACAGAATCATCATAAGAAGCCCTGCTGCCCATGGACTTGTGTGAACCTGATATAATCCTTTTCGCATAATCTTTGGTGAAAACTTGAATTTTAAAACAGCGCCTGCCGCGGCAATTATTATCATGACAATCATGCCTATTTCAGGCAGAGCGTTTGATCTACAGCTTGACAACCTGAAATGGATCAGAATCGGCAGGATTGCAAAAAGATTCAAATAATAATGCAAAGGCATCAGATACTTTTTCTGAGCCTGATTAATTCTTTTTAATTGATTCTTAAACTCGTCAGACAAAGACATAAAACTGATCAGCATCCTTATCAGAAGACTAAAAAAAACCGGAATATTGGCAACAACAAGCAATAAAGCTGAAACCACTCCTGTTACTTCATTTCCGTCGTTCTCCACTTTATGCATAGAACCGGCAAATGTTTTTGTTTTATAATGCCTGTCTTCATGATGATCATTATCGGCAATGGATGTTGTGGAAAAAACAAACAAAAATAGCCCGATAAAAAGTATGCAAGTTACAAATACGGTACTAACCAAAGAACATAATTTGTTGCTCATTTAATTTTCCCTTTTTGTGGATTACAATAAAAACTTGAACCATAATAAAAAAACAGATTATGCGAATTAAAGATTTCTTATTATCTTTATAACCCTCGTAACAAGCCCTGAAAAGCTGACTTCTTCCTGCTCACCGGTTGCCATGTTTTTAAGTATGGCGGTTTCCTTCTCAAATTCCGACTCACCGGCAATTAGAACGTATTTTGCTCCGTCCTTGTCTGCCCTCTTCATCATGCTTTTGAGGCTTTTACCCGAATAATCGGTGTCTGCCCAGATACCATCACGGGCAAGATCGCATATCCAGCTGAAAACAGCGGAAACAGGAATATTGCCCGGAGCCATTATAAAAACTTCAGGAGTTCTGATATAAGGCTTTCTTGAGGCGGCTATTACATCCACAAGCCTGTCAAAACCTATGGCAAAGCCGATTGCAGGAACATCCGGGCCATCAAGGCTTTTTACAAGGCCGTCATAGCGTCCTCCGCCTGCCACTGAATTCTGGGCGCCGAGCATATTCGTCTTAAGCTCGAATGCGGTTTTTGTATAATAGTCAAGGCCGCGCACAAGCTTGTGATCAATGGTATATTTTACGCCCTGGCTTTCAAGAGAGCTTTTGACTATATCAAAATGATCCCTGCATTCATCACAAAGAAAATCTGTAAGAACTGGAGCGTCCTTGAGAATCTCCTGGCAATGCACTGATTTGCAGTCAAGAATTCGTAATGGATTCTTGTCTTTTCTTCTTTTACAGTCATCACAAAGATTTTCACCGCTTTTTTCGGCAATTTCTTTTATGGCATTCTGAAAAGATGGCCGACAGCAAGGGCAACCAAGGGAATTTATATGCGCGGAAAGCTCTGTCACCCCAAGCCTGTCAAGAAGGTGGGACAGCATTACCATGATCTGCGCATCTATATAAGGTGAGGCGATTCCGAAAACCTCGGCATTTATCTGATAGAACTGGCGGTAACGACCTTTTTGCGGACGCTCGCGCCTGAACATGGGGCCTATGGTGTAAAGCTTTCTGATGGGATTATCAGCCTGCATATTGTGCTGGATGTAAGAACGCACCACAGAAGCGGTTGCCTCCGGACGCATTGTGAGCATATCACCGCCGCGATCTTCGAAGGTGTACATCTCTTTTTCCACAATGTCAGTATTCTCACCTATGCTTCGGCTGAAAAGAGCCGTTTTTTCAAGAACCGGAACTCTTATTTCCTTGAATCCGAAATTCTCGAACACCTTCACAGCTTCAGACTCTATTTCCTGCCAAAGCTCGATATCACCCGGCAGAACATCCCTGAATCCTTTGATTGCCTGAATCATTTATTATTTCCTGATAATATGCTGGAACAAATTGATAATCTGATTAAATTCAGCCACAAATCTTAAAAGTAACTTTAGCTTGTAACTTACATAAAGATGCATAGTCAATACCATTATTAATTGTTTCAAGATTTGGATTATTAGAATTAAACCAATGAAAATAGAAGGTTAAGCCAAACAGGCTTCAAAACATAAAAAATACCATATTCTGATGGAATTCCCGAAGCATCCGATTTGAGAATGTTTTTCTAAAAACAGCATTTTTGAAGCAAAAAATGGAAGGAATCAGAGGTGAGGGATCTTGGATTTAAATTATTTTCCCTGTATCAGACAGCCAAGGCAATAATAGACATCCATGTGTTCAATTTTAAGATGTGACCTGGCATACATGGCCTTATGCTTCCTTAAAAAAACTTAAAGCATAATAGATCTATCACGACGCACAAAATCATAAAGTTTTTGCGGAGCTTTTTCCAAAAAGCGACTCGCCGGAGGCAATTGCAACTGCAAAAAATATCCACAATAAAAAATCAGACAACCCCGGCTTTCTGTTTTATCAGAAGAAGCCCGGCGCCTTTGTGAAAATACATGGTCTCTGAATCAACGCCTCTATCCATGAAGAATTTTTCAATTGAGTCAAAAAGAACAGGTCTGTCAGGAAATGAAAAGGTTTTCTTTTTCTTGAGCATATCTTCGTAAACTTGTTCTGCTTCCGGGTTTTTCAAAAAAATATCTGCCCGTGCCTGCTTGCATACAAATGTCTCGCAGTTTAGGGGCTTGATCTTCCACAGACAACCGAGAGGCCCAAGATAAACACATTTATCGTCTCTGAAAGGTTCGTAAAGAGCGTTTAGAAGAACGTCAGTTTCTTCTTTTGATGAGACGAGCCAGTTTACGATCCAGTCCGCAAAAAAGGTGATTATTCCCTCATGCATGCAGCAGTCGCTAAGGCCTGTCTTAAAACATATGTCCCCGCAAACCTCGGCGCATGATCTGGTCAGAAATTCAGATGTTTCTGCCCTGAAATCAAGATATGAAGATATCATTTGTTTGAGCGCAGTCACTTCATCACCAGAAGCTTTATCAAAGAAAGCCTTGACTGTCATGTAAGCGTCAAACTGCTCGAGGTTATACTCTTCTTTTAAATCCTCACGTCTCAATTCCACTGACTGCTGCATTTATATTCCCCGTCTGGCTGGCGGTGATGCTCTCAATCCAACGATTCCCCCTTTGAATAGCGATCGCTTTTTTAAAAAATTCGCAAAAAAGCTTTTGGGGCATATATTTATTTTTTTCCTGAATACATCAGCTCAAAAATTGCATTGGTCTCGCTGAGGGCCTTATCTTTAAAATCGCCATAGAAATCCCGCAGATCAGAAAGAAAATCAAGCCCAATCTTGTCATCAGGGTTGGAAGCTTTGGAAAATGCCTCGTCAAGGGATTCCCTGAAAACATTAAGAACGCCCGGCACATAGGGATTCTTGCCCATAAGACTGTTGTAAAGGGAAATATCAAGAGCAAAAAGCCTGCCTATAAGATCAAGCTTGAGCCTGAAAACCTGGGTGGCGAATTTCATGGCTTCGTCTGCATTGATGTCGAGTCTCTGGAGAGTTCTGGCAAGAGCCACGCTCATCAGATGTGTGAGGCCCTGGGTTACAGCCATGAAAGTATCGTGCTGTTTTCCGTCCATTCGGGTGAGTACTGCTTCCTCAGCTCCGAATATTTCCTCAAGCCATTCAAGCCATCTGGTTCCGCGGCCTGGACAAAGAATTACATTCTGGCCTTTAAGAACCTCCACAGTGGGCCCGAACATGGGATGGGTCCCTACAACCTCGGCTTTGGTGTTTTCAACCATGCATTTTACTATGGCTTCCTTCTGGGAACAGAAATCCGCAAGCAGCTGATCTTCCCTTAGAATAGGCCCTATTTCCTTGGCGATTTCAAGAGCAGCCTCCACAGGAGTGCTTATGAAAATAACGTCTGACCTAAGAGCCAGTTCCTTTGAAGTAAGCTCTGTTCTTCTGCTTGAAATTAGTATGTCACAGCCGTGTTTCTTAAAAATCCTGTCAAAAAATCGGCCCATGCCTCCGTTGCCACCAATAATGCCCACAGTCAGTTTTTTCATGAAATAGCCTTCTGCCTTAAAATATGATCAGCCAGAACAAGATTTGCCATTGCCTCACACACAACGTTTATGCGCGGAATAGGAGATATATCATGCCTGCCTGTGGTTGAAATGGTTGTTGCATTGCCGTTTATATCAATGGTGTTCTGGACTTTTGTTATGGACGGAATAGGCTTTACCGCAACCCTGATTACAATCTCATCACCGTTTGAAATTCCAGCAAGAATTCCTCCGCTGTTGTTTGTGGCAAACTTTCCGCCCGGCAGGATTTCATCGTTGTTCTGTGATCCGAGCATTTTTACGGCCTCAAAACCAGCGCCGATCTCGACACCCTTTACAGCACCTATGCTCATCATGGCCTTGGCAAGATCTGCGTCAAGCTTGTCAAAGACTGGTTCGCCAAGACCTGACGGAACGCCCTTTGCAATAATCTCGACTATGCCACCTATGGAATCACCTTTCTTTATGACATCAGTAACTCTTTTTTCCATTTCTAAAGCGGCTTCAGGATCAGGACTCATATACTGATTTGTCATGACAGCGGACATGTCCCTTTTTTCAGCCTTTACCCCGCCAAGTTCTATTGTGTAAGCCTGAACTGAGATTCCGTGCGTTTTAAGAAATTCTCCTGCTACAGCACCAGCCGCAACCCTGCCTACGGTTTCTCTTCCTGATGATCGCCCTCCGCCTCTCCAGTCCCTGATTCCGTATTTGCTCTGATAGGTTATGTCGCCGTGCCCAGGCCTGAAAAGTTCAGAAATTTTTGAATAAGCCGAAGAATCATGATCCTTGTTTTCGATCATTATACAGATTGGCGTACCAGTTGTTTTCCCTTCAAATACGCCTGAAAGAATAACAGGTTTGTCAGGCTCTTTTCTCGATGTGCTGGCCTTTGAAATTCCTGGTTTTCTCCTTGCCATCATGGCGGAGATTTTTTCCTCATCAAGCTCTATTCCAGGCGGACATCCGTCAATGACAACCCCAAGGGCTTTTCCGTGGGATTCACCCCAGGTCGTTATCTTAAAAAAACCGCCAAAACTGTTTCCTGGCATAATATATCCTTAAAATGATTGCTGATTCTTGATTGATAATTTCAGATTTTCGAGACATTTTTTCAATCAAAAATCAAAATTCCAAAATCAACAATTCATAAAGTCGGGTTACGAGCAAAGGACGCTCTAATCCGACCTACCTTATTTTTATATAAATCTCATCACAGACTTCTTCGGGATTTTTACCGTCTGTATCAATCACAAGCTGTGCGGCTTTTTCATAAAGAGGCAGCCGTTGCTCAAGTACATCACGAATCTCGTCTATGACGCCCTTGCCTGAAAGAGATGGTCTCTGGTGAGCTGTCATTCCGTCGCCTGTCATTCTTGCTGCAATGGTTTCAATTCCTGCCTTGAGCCATATAACCCTGCCGGTTTTCTGCATGACATCTATGTTTTCAGGCCTTAGAATAACGCCGCCGCCTGTCGCTACGACACAACTTTCTAATAACGAAATCTGTTTCAGGACATCACTTTCCCTGTCCCTGAAATAATCCCATCCCTTATCAGCAACCATTTCAGCCACTGTCCGGCCTTCTATTCTGACAAGTTCTTCGTCCGCGTCAATGAATGATATACCAAGTTTTCCGGCAAGAGCCTTGCCTGTACTTGTTTTTCCTGTGGCTCTGTAGCCTGTGAGATAGATATTGGCCATTATTTGTAGAGCCTTTCAAACACTTCCCAATATGTAGGGAAGGATTTTTCAACGCACCGTTCTTCAAGAATTTTCATCCCTGGAACAACAAGACCTGCCATTGCAAAGCACATGGCCATTCTGTGATCGTCGTATGTTTCTATGGTCGCGGCCTTTGGCTTTCCGCCCTTTATGACAAGACCGGTGCCTGTGTCTGTGGCGTCAATGCCCATTTTATTAAGCTCAGTTGCAACTGCTGCAAGGCGGTCACTTTCCTTTGCTTTTAGATGCTCGACATTCCTTACAATTGTCTCGCCTTCGGCAAATGCTGCCACAACACCGAGTGTTGGAACAACGTCCGGCATGTCGCCCATGTCAACATCAACGCCTTTGAGCTTCCCGCCTTTTACGGTTATGCCGTCTGCCTCACGGATTACCGTGCAGCCCATGCGCTCAAGAACATCCGCAAATTTTGCGTCTCCCTGTCTGGATGTCGCGCTCACGCCCATTACCTTGACAGAAGTTCCGGTTATTGCGGCTGATCCCCAGAAATAACTGGCCTGGGAAGCGTCAGACTCCACCCTGTATTCTCCTGGCATGTATTTCTGACCGCCTGGAATCTTAAAATAATCATATCCCTTATGCTCAAAATTTATTCCGAATCTTTCCAGAATTTCCAAGGTAAGATCAACATAAGGTTTTGATACGAGTCCAGGAATAACATTTACTTCAATTCCGTCTGAAGTGCATGGAGCCATCAAAAGAACTGATGAGAGATACTGACTGCTGACCCTGCAATCAAGGGTCATTTTCCCGCCCTTCATGGCAGAACCATTTACTATCGCAGGAGGGCATCCTGTGGAATTTTTTGAAACAGCCTTTGCGCCAATCTGGGTGAGACCGTCAAGGAGTTCCTGTAAAGGACGCTGCTGCATGCGTGGAGTTCCGGTCAGAACATAATCTGTCTTCCCAAGGCAGGCGATTCCTGTCAAAAGCCTCATGGAAGTTCCTGAATTGCCGAGATATATTTCCTTATCAGATGGAGAAGGAGAACCTGACATGCCATAAACTTCAGCGACAGTTCCATCAATTTTGACCTTTGCGCCCATCTGCTCAAGGGCTTTTGCAGTAAGATCCACATCCTCGCTTCTGAGGAGATTTGTTATCCTGCATGATCCTCCTGCAAGAGCCGCAGCAATGAGTATTCTATGGGAATAGCTCTTGGAGCCGGGGACTTCTATTACTGATGATTCCCTTACAGGTTTTGTCTTTATTTCAATCATTTGCTCAAGCCTCCGGTTTATTTGGAAAGTTTTTCAAGCACAACGGAAGACATAACATCCACCGGAGCCTTTAAACCTGTCCAGAGTTCAAACTGCATCGCTCCCTGATAAATGAACATCTTTGTTCCGTCTATTATTGTGCATCCGGCAGCTTTGGCTTCTTTCAGGAATCTGGTTTCAAGCGGATTATAGACTATGTCCATAACAACCATGCCTGGCTTGAAAACACTGCTTTTCACTGGGGATGCGTCATAATCTGGACTCATTCCAAGGGGAGTGCAGTTAATAAGAATATCGCATCCATCCTGCTGGAAATCTTCAAGAGGTCTGTAAGCAGAACCTGTATCAGAAGCAAGCTTTTCGCCCTCTTCCTTTATCTGGTTCAGGATGATAAGATCTGCCCCTTCCTTTTTAACTCCGAATGCAATTGCTCTGGCTGCTCCGCCTGCTCCGCATATAACCACCCTTTTAGCCTTGAGATCGGTCTTTTCAAGTATGGCCTTGATCGCACCTGTGCAGTCGGTGTTATACCCTTCCAGCTTTCCGTCGTTATTGACTATGGTATTTACAGCACCGATATCCTTTGCAATGGGATCAATAAAATCAAGATGATCCATGACCGCAAGTTTATGCGGTATTGTCACGCTGAGGCCTTTGATCCCAAGGCTACGCACGGCCCTGACCGTTCCTTCGACATCCGAGACATCGAAAGCAAGATAAACGCCATTGATGCCGCTCGCCTTGAACGCAGCATTATGCATGGAAGGACTCATGCTGTGGCTGATGGGTTTCCCGATTACCCCGAAAAGGAGGGTTTTGGTGTTTATTTCAAAATTTTCCACTTCCGCCTCCTAAACATTGCCGTTGTCGATTGCTCCGCTGTCATCACATTTCGGATAAGAGCCCAGCTTTTTAAGGAAAAGGCATGATTTACTAAGCTTTTCAAGGGCTTCTGCGATATTTGCATCTTCATGGTGGCCTTCGACGTCCATTACAAAAAAGTATTTCCAGTTTTCATGCTTTGTCGGCCGTGACTCAAGCTTGACCATGTTGATTCCTGATTCCGCGATCGGCTGAAGGGCCTTGAAAAGAGCACCTGGAACATGGGACGTAACAAAAATAACCGAAGTCTTGTCATTACCCGTTCTTGGAGGAGAGTCCTTACCAATCACAAGAAATCTGGTCACATTCTTTGTAAAATCTTCAATGCGTTCAGCAAGGATCTTAAGATTATACATGGTCGAAGCTGCCCTGCTTGCGACAGCAGCAGATCCAGGTTCTGACGAGGCTATCTGGGCTGCGTGGGCAGTGCTTGCGCACTCCTTCATGACAGCATTTGGAATATTTTTTCTCATCCACCCTCTGCACTGTGAAAGAGCCTGGGGATGTGAGTAGACAACCCTTATATCTTCAAGAGATCCTGAATTTGAAAGAAGATAATGGGAAATTGCCTGATAGCTTTCTGCGCATATCTGAAGGCTCGATTCAAAAAGCATATCAAGGGTGAAATTGACTGCGCCTTCTATGGAGTTTTCCACAGGAACTACTCCGTACTGGTATGTTCCCCTTGTCACGGAATCAAAAATATCCCTGATATTTGCCTGGGGCACAAAAGTTCCTGCGTGTCCGAAATGGCTTGTTGCCGCCATATGGGTATGGGTTCCTTCAGGGCCGAGATAGGTTACCATCTGCGGCATCTGTATTTCCCTTGAAGAAGCCATTATAACGCTGAATATATGATGGATGACAGACGGCTTCAAAAGCCCTTTATTCTTTTCAGTTAGTCTGTCAAAAATCTCAGTTTCACGCTTTCTGTCAAGAACCTTGATACCTGAAACGCCCTTGATTCTGCCGATCTCTTTTCCAATCAGGAGCCTCTTGTTTATCAGCTCCAAAATGGTGTCGTCTATCTTGTCTATCTCACTCCTAAGACCAAGAATCCGCTCTTCCTTTACACCATCTTCTGTTTTTTCTGCGTCGCTCATTGGGTAACCTATTTTTCCGTTATGGTTTCCTCGATCTTATGCCCGAAATGACGGCCACCAGCCTCAACAGTAACAAGCACCTTGTCGCCTGCTTTAAGCGCAACCACTGAAACAGGCTCGCCAGCAGGAGATGTAAGCCTTATAGTCTCGGCATTCTGAACTATTGTAGCAACTGTTCCGCTTCCGATTTTTGCTGTGATCAGCATCATGGGGCGTTTTTCAATCTTGAGCCTGCCTATTATGGCTTCTTCAGCGCTTCCCTTATGATCAAAAAGAAGAACCTTGTCTCCGGCCTTTAGCTCTGAAAGATATCTGGTCTTTCCGCCCGGAACTCTTGTGTATGCGTGAACAGCGCCTGCATTCACCCTGAATGGTCTTGGTGCGACATATGGATTTTCAACTGTCTCTGCGTGAACAAGAAAAAGTACGCTGCTGGTATTTCCGACAAGCATGCCCTGTCCGACCTTCATGGATGTGCAAGTGTCAACGCAGACCCTGTCTCCCATGCCAATAGGCTTGACTTCAAGGATTTCGGCCTCTTCAATTTTAGTGCCTTCATCCGATCTTTTCAGGATACTTAAGGCCTTCTGAAGCTCTCCAGCGTCATCTGTGTGGATCATAACCTGATTAACGCCTATTTCGAGAATACTGAAAGCTGTTTCTGCCTCTTCATAAGTCTTTACGATAGGGACAACATCAGCGTTTCTCGCAATAAGGTTTTCCAGAGGAATGATCGTCCAGTCCGGACATTCCAGAATGACAAGTTTTTCCTTTGTAAGCCTTATAATCTCATCTTCATCGTCGCTGCTATTGATTGGAATGGTAACAGCATCTTTGCCAGGAACAAGATCACCATCAGATGCAATTACTGTTACAAGACCAAGTTCTTTTACCTTCTGGCCAAATCCGTCTTCTACCATTATTCCGTCAGCACCGCCTTCAAGCGCGGTGAGAATCAGTTCCTTATCCCAGGGGTCAACCTTTACCCATATTTTTCTCATCTTATTTACCCTTATCTATTCAAAAGAATACTTGCCTACGGCAGATACTCTGCACTGGCCTCCGGCTGGTCGCTTTTTTGAAAAAAAGCTCCGCAAAAAACTTCAAGATTAAGGAGGCGGCTTAAACATGTCTTTTGATAATTTTTGCCGCTTTTCTTATATTATATTGTAAACACAACTGACGCTTTAATGAGGTTTTGAATCAGTTGAGGTACTTCATCGCCTCGCCAACATCCTTGCCTTCATGGATAATCGCATAGATTGCCCTTGTGATCGCCTTTGGATCTTTGTGCTGGAAAATATTTCTTCCTATTGAAGCTCCTGCACCACCTGCATCCATTGCGCCTTTGACCATTTCAAGAATGTCAGTATCAGAATCCATTTTTGCGCCGCCTGCAATTACTACAGGAATGGAACAACCCTGAACTACTTTGCGGAAGCTCTCTTCGCTGCCTGTGTAAGAAACCTTGACAATATCCGCACCCATTTCATCGCCAACGCGGGCTGCGTGGCTTATTACGTCAACATCGTATTCATCTTTTATTTTCTCGCCGCGAGGATAAATCATGGCAAGAAGAGGCATTCCCCAGTTTCTTGCGTCATAGCTTATTCTGCCGAAATCGTTGAGCATTTCCTTTTCATCACCGTTTCCAAGATTTACCTGGATTGAAACGGCATCCGCTCCGAGTTTGAGGGCTTCTTCAACTGAACATACTATGGTTTTTGCGTTTGGTGTCGGGGAAAGGCAGGTTGAACCGGAAAGATGAATGATAAGGCCAATGTCCGGGCCTTCGCCTCTTAGACCAGCGTCCACAAGGCCTTTATGCTCGACAATAGCGTTTGCGCCCCCATCAGCCACAGCCTGAACCGCCGACTTCATGTCCCTGAGTCCTGGAATCGGCCCCATGGAAATGCCGTGATCCATTGGCACTATTATGGTTTTGCATGTGGCGCGGTTCATGATTCTTTCCATTCTGATTCTTTTACCGATGATACTCATTTCAATATTCTCCTTAAAAATTTTCCCATCAAACGCAAAAAGGGCCGCGGAGTTTTTTAGTCCTCCGCGACCCTTTAATATCTGAGTCTTTAATCGCGGCGGACCCTTGGGTCTGCCGCGGTGCTTTAAGATTTGTGGTTTAGATTGATCTTAAGGCAACACCAGGCAGACCGGTACTAAAATAATAGTACCAATAAAAGTAAAAATACTGCGCTGCATAGGTGTTTGCCATTAGTTAGATTCTTTTCCTAAATAATAATAAAAAAAAATAATTTGAATTTAATTTGCCTAATTACAGGAAACCCATATTGATGTCAATACGATTTTTAAATATATTTTTGCGTGATCAATTTGCCGCCGCAAACTCTATAATTTTTGCTTCAAGGCTTAAAAATAGACATCCTGTCCGCCAACGCCCGATACTACAGCCTCCCGCGATCATTCGCGGGAGCTTTCCTTGCCTTCACAACTTGCCCCGGAGCAGACGGTGCGTGGAAAAGCTCCACGCACTCTTTTGACTTATTTCAACAACAGTAGCCCCACAGCTAAGGCGTGGTGAAAAAAAAATCATTAACTAAACATGTAATTAAGGACTCGATATTTTGTATGGAACCTCGGTAACCATGATAACATGTTGCAAGGCCAACACCAGCAAGTAAAAATCGCATTCTTTAGAGCTGGCCTTTATTTTTCCTTATAATTGACAATATTCCAGCGAAAACAGCCATAAGAAACACATAAGTCTTATAGCCCTCTGAAGCAGAAGCGATGAAACAGGAACCATTTCCTCCGCCATGCCCTGAATCACTATTGTTCGGTTCGATAGCTGAAATTGCTGCATCCGGGAGCCCCGCCTTGTGAATGATTACTCCGTTTGCGCAGCCGTCTGCGTCTCCATATCCTCCGTCCTTCATTTTCACGGTGATGCATTTTCCGTCGCTGCTGAAGATAACGTTGGATGAATAGTCATACCATCCTGAATCTGTACTGAAAGCTCTCCATCCTGATGATCTGTCCAGGGCCTTTGATGAGTAGACCTGGATTTCAGCTTCTGCTCCTGGCTCGGATATTTTAGCTCTAAGCTCAAGCATTCCAAGAGGCTGGTCTTCTGCCCTTGTTTCGCTTTCAGATGCCACAATCGCTGACCCGATGGAAAGCACATTTCCGGTTCTTTTAACGCCAATCATTACATCGCCCGATGCTGTTTTTGTCCTGAGCATGTTTGTCTGGCTTGCGTCGTCTGTTCCGTCCGCGTCAAGGTCAGTTGAAGAGCTTATCTCAAAGACATCCGCCACACCGTCATTGTCCGTGTCGTCCGGGTTTATAGATACGACCGTGAATCTCGATGCCTGAGACCATTCTGTGACGTTGCCATTATTATCTATGAACCTCGCCCTCCAGAAATATGTAGAACCAGGGGTGAGTGCAAGATAAGGAACCTTCACAGAATAAAGGCTGGTCGCTCCTGTATATGAAAATACAAGGTCAAATGGCGCAAAATCCGAGGTCTTGCTCACCTGCCACTGGGTCTTTGCATGTGTTCCGAAGCCGTTTATGGCTCCATGTTCCATCACGCTTAGTAACGGAGTCATGGGCACATCTACGGCCCCGTTCTCAGGTGATATCTGGCCAGGGATAAAGGCGCCATTCGTGTCATTGTCAGTATTAACGACGCTTACGTCAGAAGGATCTATTCCGTTATAGGAAGGATCATCTGATACTGAAGCCCC
Source organism: Desulforegula conservatrix Mb1Pa (assembly GCF_000426225.1). Taxonomy (NCBI): domain Bacteria; kingdom Pseudomonadati; phylum Thermodesulfobacteriota; class Desulfobacteria; order Desulfobacterales; family Desulforegulaceae; genus Desulforegula; species Desulforegula conservatrix. The sequence goes on along the minus strand of NZ_AUEY01000048.1, from coordinate 10,124 downwards.
TGTGACAATGAAATAGGACTGATCTCCATCAACAAGGTCATCATCTGCGCCAATAACTGAAACTATATGTGGATTATTCCAGTTTTCTGGAGTGAATACGAGACTCGAAGCTGATAAAACTCCTTCTGACAGGTCAGAGCTTGAGAGGCATATGGTAACTTCAGAAGAAGGCGCAGAGCCCAAAGTTACTGTGAAGGTCGCAATGGTTCCGTACTCTGACGTGTCTCCACTTATCTGGCTGACAGATATTGTTCCCTGTACAGGAACTACATTTATTTTTACAACTGCGGCATAGGCTGTTATCAACTTTGTGCTTATCTTAAGGGCGTTTTCTCCGCTCCTAGTCGAAGGAACGCTTATCCAGGTATTTTCGTCATGGTCATAGGCAAGGGCTTTTATGTCATCCGCTCTGTATCCCTCAGGGATAAGGGACTCTGCGTATGGCACGGAAATGCTCACATCTGAACTACTCTTTGAACCAGTCTCAGAAAGAACTATACCGCCAACAAGAACATAACATCCCGGTATCTCCGGGATAAGTCCTGCAGATGCTTTTGCTGTTCTTGCCCTTGAAGCAACGCCCCATCCATGTTCTCTTGCGTAAGCAAGAAGCATCTCAGGAGTCAGAACAAATCCGCCCCGGGGAATGCTGTTAGGCTCAGGGAATACAGCGCCTGATGGAATGGTTATGACGCAGCCTATACCGGATTCGCTCGCAAAGGTAATTGTTCCTGTAAGGCGTCCAGTCTGGCCTCCTGATCCCCTTGTGAAGCTTAATGCCGTTCCTGCTCCTATGGTGACGTTTTCAAGCGTTCCAAGGTTTGTCACAGAACCGTTTATCTCACCCCCTGATACCACAGATCCTGTACTTATAGTTATGCTGTATGAAGTGTCTGGCGTTCCATCTGGAGCATGGCCTGATATTGTTCCTGTGTTTGTCACTGTTCCTGAAACGGTTCCTCCGAAAATGGCTCCATTATTTACAAAACCTGAGATAGTTCCTCCTGCGTTGTCAAGAGTCGTGCCCGATGAAAGGGTCACTCCGTTTAAAACTCCCTGATTATCAGAGTTCCCGGATACTGTTCCGCCTGTTACGGTTCCGCTGTTTGTGAGGTCTGTAAGCGTCGCGTTGTTTATTATTGTTCCTCCTGCTGCCACTGTCACGTCTGTGTGGTCAGTGTTGTTTGGAAGAACAGTGCCGGAACCAATAACCTGATTGTTGTACTGAACTTCCGGCTGCGGCTCAGGATCAGTTGATGGAGGTGGAGATGGCGCCACATACTCGCTGACGTTTATTGTCATGGTGTAAGCGGCCGCGCTGTATTCCTTGCCGTCACTGACCTCAAAATTGAATGTCGCGTAAGGGCTGGCGAAAGCATTGGCCACAGGTGTGAACTTAAGATTTCCAGCAGTAATGTCTGCTGCGGTTACCTCCTGGTTTATGGTTACAGCAACGTTCGAAAGGACAAGGGTTCCTGCGGCAGGAAGGGTTGTGAGCTTTACTTTCTGCAGACTGTCTCCTGCATCTACGTCACTGAAATTAAATTCAGAAGCCGTAAACACATGAGATGAATTCTCATTCATGTTTATGATTTTGTTCGCAGCTGTCGGCTTGTTGTTCGCGACCACTAAAATGGTGACGGTGGAAAGGGTCGACGTGCCGCCGTCTCCGTCTGAAAGTGCCACTGTAAACGTACGGGTATCAGCTACAGAAGGAGCCGTATAAAGGATGTTACGCAACAGAGTCGTTATTCCTGCGGCAGTTGCATTGGCGTTAAGGGTAATGGTCAGATTGTTGCCTGCCTGCCCGTCATTTGTCGCATGAATAGTACCAACCATTGTGGCACCTACGGAAACAGTCTCTCCGGCCGCTATTGCCGCATCACCACCCGAAGTGACAGTTGTGCCGTCAACGCTGAAACTGCCGTTGGCTGTGCCTGCTGTCTGGATAATTACAAGGGTGCCTGTGTTGAAATCTGCGGAATCAGGGTCTGTTACAGTCGCATCAGCGTTTTTGTCCAGATTTGTACTGCCAATAGCAACCACGCTGTCAGACATGTCACCGTCAAGATTTGCTATTACTGGAGCATCATTTTGCGGCGTCACAGTGATGTTGAAGGTCTGGCCTGTGACAGCTGCGGCTCCGTTTTCACCTCCGTCCGCAAGGCTGAATGTGAAGCTGTCTGAAGTGGTTTCTGAACCGTTATGGGTATATGTGACCCTGCTGTTGTCTATATCGTCCTGGGTAAATGTTCCGTTATCTGCAAGAGGCGTGCCGCTGAGCTTAAGCGATCCGTTCGCAGGAACGGCCGTTACAGTGTAGGTAAGGCCTGTGCCTGAATCATCCGGGTCGTTCTCGTTGAGCTGTGCATTTGTTATGGTTGCAGTAGCACCTTCATTAAGCGTTATGCCTGTGTTTGTGCCGACCGCAGGAGAATCGTTGAAAGCGGTTACAGTAATGACAGCGGAAACGCTTGATCCTGTATTATTGTCATTGTCTGTTGCCGCGAAGGTGATGGTTCTGTTTGCCGTATTTGGGGTATCAGACGTATTGTTATACCTGATGGATTCCATTAGCATTTTCATGGTCGCGCTATCTGTAGAGCCGTCATCAACTGTTATGGCAAGTACGCCCGTTCCCGAGTTGTAAGCTGCTATGGTAACAGCCTCGCCATTTACGGTCTGGGCTCCTGTTCCATAGGTTGAAGAAAGGCTTTCAGCGACTCCGTCAGGTCTGTTGGTCAGGGTGACAGTAAGGGACTTGAAGGTTCCGTCGTCAGATATTGCGGAATCTGAGTCCGCGAGTGCAACCGCACTTCCATTTTCGGTGAACGAACCTGAATATCCGCCGCTTGAAGCTCCTGAGCTGTCATTTCCGTCAAGGTCTATTATTGGTGCCCGAACCAGATTGACTGTCACATTATTATTGGCAGATGTTCCTCCATCTCCGTCATTAACAGTGACGCTAAGGGTACGTGTAGCGGTGTTAACTGTTCCTGCGTCTGTATCCAGATACTGAAGCGCGCGGATAAGATCCTGGGTTCTTGCAATCGTTGCGTTTGCGTTCAGAGTCACCACAAGGTCCGCGCCACCGGTTCCTCCGGTAAACGTTCCTATCGTCAGTCCCCCGGAGTCAGTGTGATTGATGTTAGCCCCTGAGACAGAGATTGGCCCTGTATTGCCGACCTTGGCTACATCCTCACCAGCCTGGAGTCCGACGGTGATGGACACCGTGACATTACCTCCGTTAAAATCAGGGGAGTCGGAATCAGTCAGCGTCGCGTTAGATGTACTGTCAATATTCACGGCGGATCCTCCAATGGAAAACGATACTGTGTCTCCATTGAGGTTACTTATTACAGGCAGCTGGTTTATGTCTATGGTCGCGTTTGTTGTGTCCGCTATTGTTGTGGTGTTGCCCGCATTGTCTGTGGCTGTTACATCAACGTTTATGTTACTGCCTTCGGTTGAACCAAATGTAAGTGTATAGGTAGCAGCCCATGACCCTGCCGTGTTTGTGGCAGCAACGGCTGCTCCTCCGCCGAATTGCGAAAAATTCACTGTCACGCTGCTGATTGTGTCGCTGTTATTGTCTCCGCCAACTGTGTTATTCCATGTGGCTGTCACAGTGTCTCCAACAACATACTTTCCTCCTGAGCCGGTTGCCCCGGAAATACTGATGTTGGCATCAGTCACTGTCGGAAGCTGATTGTCCACAGTGGCATTGGTTGTGTCTGCTGTTGTGGTGGAGTTACCGGCATTATCTGTTGCGGTGACTGAAACATTGAGATTTGTTGAGTCTATGACCCCTGATACTATTATGTATGTGGCGGTCCATGTTCCGCCGCTGTTTATTGCTGCAACTGCGGCACCTCCGCCGAAAGCGCTGAAATTAACTGCAACAGATAAAATCGTATCGCTGTTATTGTCTCCGCCAGGGGTATTATTCCAGGTAGCAGTCACTGCGTCGCCCACTTTGTAAGCTCCCGCTGTACCGGTTGCCCCTGAAATACTGATCCTGGCATCTGTCACGGTTGGATATTGGTTATCCAGAGTGGCGTTGGTCGTATCTGATCTGGTTGTGGCATTTCCGGCATCGTCTGTGGCAGTGACAGCCACATTTAAGTTTGTGCTGTCCAATGCACCGGAGGTGATGGTATAGGTGGCAGTCCAGGTTCCGCTGCTGTTTGTCGCAACAACAGCCGCACCTCCTCCGAATTGCGAAAAATTTACCGTAACGCCGCTGATATCATTGTTGTTGTCTCCTCCGGCAGTATTACTCCATGTGGCTGTTACAGTGTCCCCGGTTTTGAACGCGCCTGCTGTTCCGCTTGCACCCGAAATGCTGATATTGCCGTCTGTCACCGTCGGCGGCTGGTTGTCCACGGTTGCGTTTGTGGTGTCAGCGGTTGTGGTCTGGTTGCCTGAAGTGTCTGTGGCTGTGACTGAAACATTGAGATTTGTTGAGTCAATGGATCCTGATGTAATTAAGTGCGTCGCAGTCCAGGTTTGCGCGCTGTTTGAAGCAGCAACTGCGGCTCCTCCGCCAAAAGCAGTGAAATTAACTGTAACGCTGCTGACATCAATGTTGTTATCTCCTCCGGCAGTGTTATTCCATGTGGCTGTCACAGTGTCACCGGTTTTGAATGCTCCGCCTGTTCCGGTTGCGCCGGAGATGCTGATTCTTGCGTCTGTTAAGGTTGGAGCTGTATGATCGATTGTATAGCTCTGTCCGCCAGTGAAGCTTCCATTACCGCTTCCGGCTGTACCTGTTCCTCCAAGGGAAACTGAGTTGGCATTGGTGATGCTGTCATCGTCAGCAAGATCCAGCCTGAGAGTGCCGTCCCCTGTGACGCTTGAAACAGTTACGGTATAAGTTGAGCCACTGCCTGATACTCCTGTGACGGAACCTGATGCGCTTACGGTTGTGGTGAGAGAAAAATCCGATGTATCAACACCGGATACACTTTCGCTGAAGGTTACGGTGTAATTTACGCTGGCAGCACCGGTTGGGCTTACGCCAGCCATGTTAATACTGCTTACTTCCGGCGCGTTGTTGACTGTGATATTGAGTGTATCATCATCGGTTCCACTGTTTCCATCATTGGTCTGCACCCTTATTGAAGCAGTGCCGCTGAAGTTTGCTATTGGAGAAAACGTTAGGTTTGATAGAGCTGCGTTCACATTGGCCAGTGCTCCGTTGAAAGCCATCGATGCGTCGTTGGTGCCGTCTCCTGTCGTAAAGCCCAGACCACTTGTCGTGCTCAGGCTAACGGTCCCGTTTGTGACAGTTAACGTCACTGTCTGATTGTTTCCGTCAGAATCTGCTATGGATATTCCTGAGATTGTTTTATTCTGATCGTCCTCTTTGAATGTCGGGGTTGCCGGAAGGGTCGTGACAGGATTACTGTTCCCAGGAGAAACAACCATGTCATCCATTGTGTAATCAATGGAGGAGCATGTGACACGTACCTCGTCAACATTTGAAAGATTAATCGTATGCTGGGCATAACCGGGAGTGGCGTTTACAGAAGCAGAACCACCTGTCGCGCTGCCAGACTTGTAACCTGTGAACGTTATTGTAAGAGGCCCGTTGAATGCGTCTATATATACAGTTGATACATTAAAGACACTACTGTCCAATGTCTTGAAAATGGAGGTTGTGGTGGCGACATTTGATGTTGTGCCGCTTCCCTGGGCTCCTTTCCCTGTCCTGCCGAAGTCATCGTAAGTGAAACCATAGAATGAAATCCCGTTAAAGGCGTCCCCATTCAAAGCACCAGAGCCTGTTGTTCCAAAATCAATTGAGCCTGATGTTACCGCAAGAACATAAGGATATGAGTAAAGTTTTTCCCGGCTTTTAAAAGGAAGGCTGGTTTCAATACGGCCTGTCATGTATTCGAGATTCCAGTTCCCTTTATTTTTTTCATTTCCTGTGAGATCTCTTGAGGCTGCCACATTGGCGCCGGTCAAATCAGCAAGAGTTTTTGCGAACAGTGCGCCCTTTTCGGTTTCAGCTACGTTGCAGCCGTAGATAAGTATATCGCCCCCAGGAGACAGGGCCGTTCTGAATGCCCTTGCAAGGGAAGATCTTTTTATAAGAGTCTCTGTGGTGATTTTGCTTCCGCCGAAATACAGGACTCCATCTCCACCGTGGGAAACAAGATGAATAGCCTTCTGATGTCTGCATGAAAAAAGAATATTCTCAATCTTTGATAGTTCATCACCATTGGAAACGAGTCTGACAGAGGTGATGGAATCAACATTCCTTGCCAGTAAATCATAATCCTTCAAAGAAGTATCTAATATGACTGTTTGCCTCTCGTCTTTAGAAGAACATGTAAGATTTGTCGCAAAGGATACTTGCGGGATAATAGCAAGGGTGAGAAAAACAACGATCAAAGCTTTTTTCATGAGTGCAGACCTCATATGGCCTCCTCTCCTGTAATATATTTAATTTAAATTTGTTTTTTTATTGCCTGTTTCCCTAATATATGAGGAATAATCTTCAACACATTCAACCAGGTTTTCTTTCCATCAGATCATAAACGTCAATATCTTCTATTTTTATGAAACCGGATCTCGTATACCAGTTCATTGCAGGATTAGCTTTTTCCACATGAATGGAAACAGATTTAGCTTCTGAATCAGACAAACTGAAAATATGCCTCATCAGGGTGCTGCCTGTCCCCTTGTTTCTGAAAGACGGCAGAACAGCAATATCAATTATTCTTATGTCTTTTTGTCTGGACTCCAGATACAACCTGCCTGCATCTTCGCCATCTACCCGGATAATCATAAATTCAGGGTTTCTGTATCCTCCCATGTATGCATCATGCTGAAGGATGAATTGACTCCTGAGAAAATTCAGTTTTTCGTTATCTGTCCATGAAGGGATATTAAGGATATCCTCGCGGGTAGAAACGAAAATATCAAATAGAAGCCTCATATCATCCGGGAGGCAAATCGGCCTCAGTGAAATATTGCTACCCTGGTCATTTAAAAATGTAAAATTAAGCATTTGATCACCAGTCATAATTAAAAAAACGCAACGGAGAATAATCCTGCATCCTTTTGCACAGAGGTGCTTGCGAGCCGATGTATAATCTCCGCTGCGGTATAGATGTCAGCTTCTGGTTGGAAAAACTCCACTCGTACATATGATGAAATTAATGGCCATGCACGGCTGTCTGTTTGGATGAGGGTATCCTGCTCCAGTTGATGAAATGGAGGCGCTACTCATCGGAACCTGTTGCCCCTCACTCGGCAGGGCATAGGCATTTTTTAACTGGTAGCTTGATCCTCTTGCCACATTTGGTTTGGCAGTTAGAGATGCCCCTGGCTGGGCAATATTTTTTGCCGTTGCATTCTCATTATCGGCCGTCATAGAATGCGAATGGGCAGGAAGCTCGCTCTGGCTAAGCGTTACATCGTATAAGCCGCCTGACTGCCCAATATGATACTGTGAAAGGCCGGGGCCGGTGCGTGCGCCAAGAGGAGTACGGCCCCTCATATCCGGCAGATTGAACACAGTTCTTTCGTCGCCTCCATATATGCACCCGATGACTGAATAAAGCGACGAGTTTTGAGCTATAGTAAGAACCTGACCGTCGCAGAAAGCCCAGTTTAATGGGGCGTAATTTCCTGCAAACATGCGAATTTCACCTAAAAATGGATCTGCCATTATATTCTCCTTAGCTGCTATGATCTGGGTGGATATACGCCGTAAAGGGCGATGATGAAATTTATGGCAAGAAAGGGCATCCTGTTCTCATGCGGCTGACCTGCGCCTGCTCCTTGAATGGATTCGTCCGCCATTTTCACAGGATTCGCAACGGACTGAGTATATATATTTACAGTTGTTGATCCGGCAGGCACGCTGCCAGATGGTTCGGCTGATGAGCCATTAGCAGAGGACACACAAACACCGTGGTTGTGAGCTGGCATCTGCTTCTCTGTAAGACTGACTTTTTCCTGACCTGCGCTTGTTCCCACTTTCCAGTCTGTGGAATTGTTGGAAATCCTGCCTCTGTGAACCGTAATGCGTCCTCTCATGTCTGGAAGCGCAAAATTATTTTTGGCGTCTCCGCCGAATGATATTCCAAGAAGCGAATACAGAGCCTGGTTCTGCTGAATTGAAAGCAGCTGACCATCACACAAGGCATAATTATGCGGTGCAAAATCACCGGCAAACATGTGAATAGCACCAAGATAAGGATCTGCCATTTAGTTCCTCCTTTTATGACCTGGATGGGTAAACGCCTTCAAGGGCTATGCAAAAAGCAAGTCCGAGTGACGGCTGAATATTGTAATGGTAATCGTTTCCGCCTGTTGCACCTATAATAGTGCTATTCAAAATGCTGTCAGGAGGACTCGTGATGTACATATCAGGGATTGAATTCTGCGTTTTTGCAAGCATTTTTGCTTCAGGTGCAGAGCCTGACGCATCAGCCGATACCGCCATCAAGTGATGGGAATGAGGCGGCATTTGAGATTCGTTTATAAGATATTCCTCTGCACCTATTTTTTGGCCTATCTCCGGCATATCCACTCCACGATGTACAGGTGCCAGGCCTCTCAAATCTGGCAACGCAAAACTTGTTGAACCGCTTCCTCCGTATATTTGCCCAATAACGGCATACAGAGTAGAATACTGATCTACCGGAAGGATCTGACCATCGCAGTAAGCCCAGTAGAGCGGAGCATATTGCGTGGCCCATAAACGGATTTCTCCGACAAAAGGATCTGACATATTAATCTCCTTGTTTAGATGGTTGAAAATATTTACTGCGTAAAAGATTTTCCCCACTCGAGGCAGGCTTTCAATTGGAATTGCTTAAGACTTGATTATGCACAAACACTGTTCTTATCAGATAATTATGCACTATAGTTGATGATATATTCATATTGAAAGATATTTCAATAATTTTTTAAAGCGAATAGAGAAATGCATTGTTTAGAGTGTCTCTGAAAATATGATTTTTTTGAAGTGGCAGCAAGGGGGATGATCTCTGAGATCTTGAGTTTACGCGGTATTGAGTATTAAAGTATCACACTGAAGCAGCCTGATTGAAATCTGGCAAAAACACATGAGTCCTTAATTATTCAGGGCATCCTTGAGTCAAAATGAACATTAAGACTTTAACTTCAAATAAAATATTGATATATTTTCGTGCCTGCCTGCTTAAACTGTTACTGCTCCGGTTTTATCGCCTCATAAACGGAGAATTTCTGCGGAGCTTTTTTCAAAAAGCAACCCGCATAGGCTGGCTTAATCTTATCTTGGTTGCACCATCCTGAATGCAAAGCGAAATTAAAATATAAATCACAACCCGTTCAAATTAAAAATGGAGTTAAAATGCTGGCTAAATTAAAAGCATCAGATTTTACGGGCCACGAAAATTCAAATTTCGAGGCCAGCGCAGATGACGGCAAGATTTATTGTTTCCGGCTGAAAGAAGTGGTCATGAAAAAAAGTATAAGCGGTCATCAGTTTGAGAATATGAATCGAGAGCCGTTTTCTCTTTTTTTTCAGGGGCCTGAGGGTGTAAGATTTTCCCAGGGAACCATAGGCCTGAGGCATACCCTTTTTGGCAGCGAAGAAGTGCCTGTTTTTGTGGTTGCTGTCGGAACGGATCAGGCAAACCCTTTATGCCTGACTTATCAGGCTGTTTTTAATTGAAGCTGTAAGTTATTTGGCAGGATCTCAATAAAATTCCATTCGGGTTCCCCTCTTTCAAAAAAATGAAAGAGGGGCAATGCCAATCAAACTGCTTAAATGAAAAAATATTGAAATCAATAAAATATATCTGGCCATCCTTAATGCTCATGCCGTTTGGAGAGATTACCTGATCAACGACAATTATTTTTCCGTGTCAGCGACAGTTATAATTCCCGATCCAGTTTCCTAATTTAAGGCGCATTTTCCTCACTTTTTTCCTCGTTAATTTTCTGTTTTGACTTTTCCAGCCTGTAGCTTGGCAAGTTAAGTTCAAGAATGATGCTATGATGTACAAGTCTGTCAATGGCAGCGGCGGTAGTCATGGGATCCTTGAAAATCTGCTCCCATTTGGAAAAGGGAAGATTACTTGTGAGCATGACAGATCCACGTTCGTATCGATCTG
>NZ_AUEY01000047.1 GCF_000426225.1 Desulforegula conservatrix Mb1Pa | reverse complement strand
CCCGCGCTTAAATTTTTCTTCAATTTCTTCACCTGATTGTCAGTGATCATCCAATGATCCTCCATATCACAACATTGGATAACCGGGTTTGCATTAAGCGGGAATTCTAATTGTCGTCAGGGGGGATTTATAACTGTCGTTGATCAGGAGAGCTTAATGAATCATCACCCTGAAAGAATAATCATGCAGTGGCATATAACAGAACAGTGCAATCTCCACTGCCTTCATTGCTACAGGGATGATACCAAAGCCTTGGAGCCTGATATTTCGGATCTTTTTTTTGTTCTCGAGAGATTCATTTCCTTCCTCAGTTCAAAACGCAACAAAAGAATTAAAGGTCATATCAATATTGCCGGAGGTGAACCGCTAATCAGGAAGGATTTTTTTGAGTTCATATCGATCCTTTCTTCCATGGGCAAATTGTTTTCTTTTGGTATTCTAAGCAATGGGACAATGATAGATAAAAACGTGGCTTCTTTTCTCGCAAGAACCGGAGTTTCCTTTGTGCAATTAAGCTTGGACGGGATGCAAGAAAACCATGACCAGCTAAGGGGCTGCGGCAATTTCAGAGTTGTTGCAAAAGCCATAAAGAATCTTGTGGATGCGGGCATAAGAACCATTATTTCATTCACAGCAACAAAAATAAACTTCAGGGACTTTACGGAGCTTGCAAAATTCTGCAGGCGTCAGAGGGTTTCAAGGCTCTGGGCAGACAGGATGATTCCGCTTGGTTCAGGCGCCTTTATTTCAGACACCTGTCTCAGTCCTTCTGATACTGATAAATTTGTCAGAATAATGGCAAAGGCCAAAAATAATACATCAAAATTCAGGTTTTCAGATACAGTCATTTCCATGAACAGAGCTCTTCAGTTTCACAGAGCTGGCGGGTATCCATACAGATGCAAGGCCGGAGACTCAATTTTTGCGGTTATGCCCGACGCTTCGGTTTATCCATGCAGAAGGATGCCTGTCAATGTCGGCAATCTGATGGAAAAATCCATGGAAGAAATTTATAATTGTGATTTCTTTATTAGTCTTAGGGAGGCAGACAAATTAATTGAAGGTTGTCAGTCATGCTTTTACCGGACATTGTGCAGGGGCGGGCTCAGATGCCTTTCATACGCAGTAAAAGGAAGCCCTTTTCATAAAGACCCTGGCTGCTGGATGTAAACAGCTTGTCCTGAAATTCCGGCCTGTTATTTATTCATACTTCTGCTTGAAAAAAAAACTGTAGTCGTTTATTAAGACAAACTTTGTTTATATAAGTCTCCCCGCTTATCAATTCAATATTTCGGGCTTTATTCAGGTGTTCCATGAGATTACTTCTTTTCCCTGTCGGAAGTTACGGCGATGTTTATCCAATGCTTGGCCTCGGAGTTGAATTAAAGAAAAGAGGGCATGAGATAATAGTCTGCACCTATGGCTATTTTGAGGATCTTGTAAAAGAAACTGGCCTTGATTTTAAAATGGTCGGAACAAAAGAGCAATATCTCGATACGATCTCCCACCCTGATCTTTGGAATCCTTTGAAAAGTTTTCTACATCTTTTCAAAATGGGAGGAGATACAATTATGAGAGGGCAATATGAGGCCGCCAAAGAGCTCAATCTGCCAGGCAGAACTCTGATAGCAGCAAGCTGTCTTGCAACAGGAGCGAGACTCGCCAATGAAAAGCTTGGAATACCCCTCGTTTCTGTGCTTTATCAGCCGACCGCTCTCTGGAGTGATTATGAAACCCCAAGATTCTACGGGCTTGCCACTGGAAAAAATGTTCCCAAAATACTGAAAAGAGCCCAGTATTATATTCTGCATATGCTATTGTTCGGCCCCACAATAACAAGAGGAACAAATCAGTTCAGAAAAGAGCTCGGACTGCCGTTAATAGCAAAAATTGATCCCTGGCTTCTTTCAGAAGAGTGTATTCTCAATCTGTTTACAGACTGGTTTGCGCAGATACAGCCTGACTGGCCTGCAAATATATTTTATGGCGGTTTCCCTTTATGGGATGGAGCTGAAGTCACTCCGCTCCAGCCCGAAGTTCAGGAGTTCATGGAAAACGGTCTGCCGCCTGTAATTTTTACCCCTGGAACCGCGAATATGCATGCTGAGAAGTTTTTCAGGATTGCGGCTGATGTTTGTTTTGAAATGGGGGTGAGGGGAGTATTCCTTTCAAGATTTTCGCACCAGATTCCCGCCTCTCTTCCTGAAGGAGTTGTTCATTTTGAATACGCCCCTTTAAGCAGGCTTTTAAAAGGTTCGACGGCAATAGTACATCATGGTGGTATAGGAACAACTGCCCAGGCGCTTAGTTGTGGAACTCCGCAGATAATAATGCCGTTCAGCTTCGACCAGTTTGATAATGCTGATAGAATAGAAAGACTTGGCGCTGGTTTGGCAATAAAGTCTTCAGAATTCAGCCATCAGACCCTGAAAAGAGCTCTTGGCCAGATTATTGACCAAAATGGTCACAGAAATAAATGTGCTGAAATTTCTTCAAGGTTCGGTGAAAAAAATCCTGTGGATGAATCATGCGACATAATTGATGGCTTTATCGCAAAAAAGTTCGGATAGCGGCTGCCAGAATTAAAATACAGATTATGTCAGCTTTTTTTACCAATTATTGCTTATGATTATGAAGGAGGCATCTTGATTCTAAACAATCCCCAGGCGACTGACCAGGCAGTTCAGATATTGCGATCAGGGCAGAATTATCAATGGTACGTCATAACTCTTGTGTTGCTTGTCGCATATGTATATGGCCATGAATATGAACGCGGTAATATAAAGGCTATAGCAGCAGGGCTTGGGCTCTACATGGTTCACTGGTTCGTCGAGATAGTTAATGCCCTGATTCATCATTTTACAGGACATGCACTCTGGACAGTTCCCAAAGGTACTGCATTTCTAATCATGATTGGGGTCTGCATAGAAATCAGCCTAATGTTTTCAATCGCAGGTATTGTCACAACAAAGATTCTTCCCAAAGATCCCTTTGCAAAGATTTTCGGGATAAACAGCAGGATATTTGTCACAATTTCAAGCGCGGCAATTGCTTCAATCCTTGAAATCTTTTTTGTAAGGACTCCGGCATTTGTATGGGTTTATCCTTTGTGGGGATCTTTTCCGGTATTTATCCTCGTTTATATTCCATTTTTTGCCGCAGCCTGTTTTTGTTACGACGCCGAGTCCAAAAAAAGCTGGGGGTTTATTGGAACGCTTGGAATCATAAATCTTGCTGGTCTTGTGATTTTCGGATTTCTTGGATGGATATAGCCCGCGCAAAATTTTTGCCGGGAACGGCTCAGCCATTCCTGGCATAAGAATAATGGTATTATTCGCCTATGATTTTGATCAGGACTCTCTTTTTTCTGCCCCCGTCAAATTCACCGTAAAAGATCTGCTCCCAGGGGCCGAAATCAAGTTTCCCTTCTGTTACCGCAACAACAACTTCTCTGCCCATGATCTGGCGTTTTAAATGGGCGTCTCCGTTGTCTTCTCCTGTAAGGTTATGTCTGTAAGCTGCAACAGGCTCATGCGGAGCAAGTTTTTCGAGCCATTCTTCATAATCATGGTGAAGACCGGATTCATCATCGTTTATAAACACCGAGGCTGTGATGTGCATGGCGTTGATTAGGGCTATGCCTTCTTTAATTCCACTTTCGGCAAGACTGTCTTGTATAAGTCTTGTAATGTTGAGAAAGGCTCGCCTCTGTCTGATATTGAACCACAATTCTTTTCTGTAGCTTTTCATGATGACTCTCCTTAATGATTTTTATTTTTTTGAAAAAATCTGAATAAAGGATCATCCGAGACCCGGAAAAAACTGCTTCAGACCGCTTGCAATGAATTCCACGCCTATTGCGGCCATAATAAGACCCATTATACGGGTAATTAGGTTTATTCCTGTTTTACCAATTTTTAGGGCTATCAAGGAAGATAGTCTGAGAAGGCACCATACGAGGGCTGAAAGTGCTGTTATCACAATAAACAGGCTGAAATAATGGGCTATGTTGAGGTGCTTCTGGGCATGGAGAATAACAGTGCTTATTGCTCCGGGCCCTGCGAGAAGCGGGATGCCAAGTGGAACGACCGCCAGACTTTTCCTTGACTCAAGATCAATGGCTTCTTCTTCTGACTGCTTTTCAGGGCTTAGTTTTGCCTGAAGCATGGATATTGCGGAAAGCAGCAGCAATACTCCCCCTGCGACTCTGAATGAGGCGATGGATATACCGAAAAACCTGATGATGGCGTCGCCTGATATAAGGGATAACGTCAGAACCATGAATACTGTGTAGGATGCGAGATCTCCGGTCTGCTTCCTTTCTGAAGAATTCATCCCTCTGCTTGCGTCAATGAATATGGGGATGATTCCCGGGGGATTTACCACAGCAACAAGGCTTACGAAAAATTTAAGATAATAACCCCATTCATCCATCATTTTCTCCGGTTAGTTGCTCATATATATTCATTAATGTGGTTATGTCTTATTTCCAGTTATGAGGGGTTTGGGCGAGCCGCATTTTGAAGAAAGCTCCGCAAAAACCTTTAAAATTTTTGACAATGTTTCAAACAGTCCGATTTAATTAATTCCGGTTAAGGCCGGAATCACGAAGAGTCTGAAAATACAAAGTGCCGGATCAAGTCCGGCATGACGCTTAAGCCTTTTCCTGCTTTTTGCGAATCCGTCATTGTTCCTTTGTAGATTCGCCTTCAGGATCTGCCTGCTCGTTTGCTTTTTCAACGGTATATGAGACTTCAATGTTTTCCGGCTCACCCTTTGCTATTGAGATCGATGATGAATCCAGGACAACCGGAACTTTTACCGCACCATCCGATGTTATTGTTCCGACCGGAATCTTCTGGGTGTATATTGTTTCTATGCTTTCAAGTATCTTGCTTCTTCCTTTTAAAAGTACAGTATCTGGTTTGGGCTTGGCATCCGATATCCTGATACCGTCGGGGATTTTCCCGCTCCAGTCTACCTGAACAGGGATTCTTTTTGTAGACATCTTGTCGATAACAACTTCAATGTTTGACGGTGATATTTTTTTAAGCTTTATTCCTGCCGGCATTGTAACCGTTGTTCCGTCAAGCTCGAATTTGTTCAGACCAGGATGAGCCTTTGAAACATCGACCTGTACCCTTATCTGTCCTTCCCTTATGGCGCTTACTAGTATTTCTGATCCTGTTACCTGTATCGTAGCGGTGTCATAGGCTGATTCCGCTATTTCAGCTTCAGGGTTCTTGTTTATGAATTCTATCGGCGCAGCTATATTTATTAGGGTGTTTTTCCCTCTTGTTATTGCAAACCAGGCAGTAAAAACAAAGATGAATGAAAGGGTCGCCGCCACAGCAATTTTAAATCTTTCCTTTGCTTTTTCAGGAGTGTAGTGGCCAGGCCCGAAATGGTTTTTTATCCTGTCTTCAAGCTGCTCTTCGGTCTCGATGTGGCTTATTTCAGCGAAACTTATTGCTGCTATAGCTCCTGTTTCCTCTGAAACGACAATGGATAATGCATCGGAAATTTCGGTTATTCCTATTCCTGCCCTATGCCTTGTTCCATAGTCTGAAGGAAGATCCGTTCTCTGGGTCAGGGGAAGAACAGCCTTGACAGCCTTTATTCTGCTTCCTGATATTACCGCAGCTCCGTCATGCAGGGGGTTCAGTTTCCAGAAAACACTCTCTAAAATTTCCTTGCTGATCCTTGCATCAAGCAGCAGTTCGTTTTTAATTATATTGGACAGCTCTTCTCTGCCCTGAAACACGAGAATGGCTCCGCATTTCTTTTTTGCCATTGCAAAAACAGCTTTGGCTATGAGATTTTCAGGGGGTTTGTTGACAGGTCCAGGGCTTCCCCAGAAAAGAAATCCTCTTGGCAGCTGGAATACTCGCCTGATCTCATTTCTGAATACTACTATGACAATCATGGCAGCTAGTGCCGTTATGGCTTCAATTACCCAGCTTGTCAGAAGAAGACCCGACGATTCCGCAGCTTTTTTGACAAGCCACAGTATAGCGAGCGCTATGAGGGATCTGACAGTATTGGTGCCCCTCAATATCATGTAAACCCTGAACAGGAGATAGCTGTTTATTGTTATATCAATTATATCCTGCCATCTTATGCTCAGAATGAGTGACCACAGGCTTTCCATTTGTAGTGCCTTTTTGTATCTTATGGATTATATAGGTTTATTTTTGATCAATCTAAAATGCTGAATCTCACAACTTTAAGAATATTTCCGTCAGCATCTGTAATATCAACTCTCCAGGGGCCGTTGTCATAGTCTCTAAGCTGGATGGAACTGAACGTGACCCATCTTGGTGGTTTGACACTCAGTTTGATTCTGGACGAGAGTCTGTCTCTTTTGTACCAGTTGTGATATATGACTCCGTTTTCCTTAATTTTTTCAAGAACTGTATGGCAGTATATTCTTTCTATGCCATTCCTGAAAACCACTGCTTTTTTAGCAGGTTCCCTGTTAACTATTTCTTCGCATATTACGGCCTTTTCCACTTCAAGATTGGCCGCAAATAAAGGAGAGGCGCAAAGAATTAAAAAAATAATGATTAAAGATACGCTTGCAAGAAACTTTGTTTTTTTTGCTTCCATTTTCAGCTCTTTTGAAAAAAGGTTTCTATACTCATCAATGTCACAGCATGAACATTTGAAATGAGTCAGGCCGTTTGAATGGCAAGCCTGTTGTTGCATCATTACAGGAAAACCCTTTTGAAAAAGGGTTTTCCAGACCTTTCCCAAAACTTTTATGGTTTTTTATTACGGGTTGATAACATATGTTTTTCAAGCAAAAGAATCCATAACCGAAAAGTTTTTGCCAAGCTTTTTTCAAAAAGCGGCCTTTGACCTTTCATTTAAAAGAAAAGTTCAAATTATGACGATGTGAAGTATACTTTATCCGTCATCCGCAGACCCCGCATTTTGTACATCCGGGTACAGCAGGACAGGGCGGTGTTTCCTCGGCATTAATGGCCTTACTGTATTCTTTCCAGAGATATTCCTTGGGCACTCTGTTTTCAATAATATCCCATGGCAGTATTTCTTCTTTGTCCCTTTTTCTTAGTGCCATGAATTCAGGATCTATTTCTGATTCCTTGAATGTTTTCGGCCAGTTCCCATTATTATTCAGTGCTTGTTCAAGAATGTCTCCGACTCTTCTGTCGCCCCTTGCAAAAACCGCCTGAATAAAAGACCAACGTGGCGGATCTGCGTGAACAGTCACATTGGGTATTCTTCCTATTTCCTTGTGAATCCTTGCAATTTTTTTCTTTAGCTTTGAAGGGCTTTGCATTTCCTCCCACTGGAAAGGAGTCGCAGGTTTTGGAACAAATGAGCTTATTCCGACAGTTATGTCACCCATTCTTCCCTTTGGCCTGCTTTTCTCAAGAAAAGCTGATTTGACCCTTTTGGTGAGCCCGATTATTTCATCAAGATCTTCTTCTGTTTCTGTTGGGAGTCCTATCATATAATAAAGCTTGATATTCTGGAGTCCTGAATCTATGGCCACTTCAACTGCTTTAATAATCTCTTCTTCAGTGAGCCTCTTGTTTATTACACGTCTTAGTCTTTCAGATCCGGCATCCGGTGCTATTGTTATTGATCTTGCACCGCTTCTTGCTATGGTTTCCAGCATTTCACAGGTAATGCCATCAGCCCTGATGGAGCTGAAGGTGATTTCCATACCCTGGCTTTCGGATAAAGCGCATATTTCCTTAATATCAGGATGATCTGTTATCGCAGCCCCAACAAGCCCTATCTTAGATGAATTGTCAGACCCTGATCTTATTGTTTCGCTAATTGCGGAGATGCTTCTGAATCTTGGAGGTCTGTATATGTAACCAGCGCTGCAGAAACGGCATCCATGGGGGCATCCCCGTGATATTTCAGTCAGGAAAGTATCACCGAAAGTTGTGTCAGGAGTCAGAATTACACTTGAAGTTTCAAAAGATGAAATATCCCTGGCATATACTCTTTGAATTTTATTTGGATATGAATCATCGCATCTTATTGAGCCTATTACATTGCCGTCATCATAAACCACATCATAGAGCGATGGCACGTAGCATCCCCGGACTGTGCCGGCCACTTTTTCAAGAACGCTTGCTTTTTTGATCTCAGGAGAAAAAATGTCCAGAAAGCCTGGCAGAATCTCTTCGCCTTCGCCAATGAAAAAAATATCAAAAAAAGGCGCAAGTGGTTCAGGGTTCAAAAAACAGGCTACTCCGCCGCCTGCTATGAGAGGGAATTTTTCGTCCCTCTGGGAGGCTTTAAGCGGGATTCCTGCTTTTTTCAGGATTTCCAGAATATTCAGATAATCGTTTTCAAAGGAAATTGAGAATGCTGCAATGTCAAAATCAGTGATAGGCCGTCCTGATTCAAGACTCAGGAGTCTTTGATTGGTTTTCTGGACTTCTTCAGGAAGAAAGAACCTCTCGCAGACGTAGTCTTCCCTTGAATTGATTATTCTGTATACGGCATGGAATCCAAGATTGGTCATCCCAACCTGGTAAGTGTTCGGATATATCAGGGCGACTGTGCGTCTGTTTCGCCAGTCTTTATGAATTGCACCGGTTTCTTTGTGTCTGCTGTCTGTTATTGTCATTATATGCTGCATTTGAATCCAGAAGTTTAATCTTATGATCTGGTGTGCACGGGTTGCGTGCACACCTTAAACTCTGAAAAAACGTCTGAGATTTTTAGTTTGGTACAGCCCTTAACATTCACAAAGTGCAAGTTTGCTATGCAATGGTCCCTTTCCTTAAAAAGCTAATCAGCTTTCCTTCTGAGGAAGGTCGGAATTTCAAGATCATTGCTGTCCATGGACACATTTCTGTAACTGTTCTTGTAGCTCTGTCCTTGGTTAGAAGACTGCTGCGATTTGCCTCTGATTACCCTCACTTCACCAAAATCATTGTTGAGGTCGTCAGGCGTAATATCCCTTATCCTGCCCCGTACTGCAGGTTCTGAAGCTGATTTAGACGCAGCTATGGGCGCCTTGTCCATATAGGTTTCCTGGCCTATGCCAGTTGCAATTACAGTAATTCTGATTTCATCGCCAAGGGTTTCGTCTACCGTATGACCCCAGAATATTTCTGCGTCATCTCCTGCTTCTTTGTAGATTCTTTCAGACGCTTCCGCTACTTCGTCCATTGTGACATCGCTTGTACTGCAGATGTTCATCAGAACGCCCTTGGAGCCTGAAATGGAGATATCTTCAAGAAGAGGATGTGAAATTGCTCGTTCCGCAGCTTCTGCAGCCCTGCTTTCTCCGCTTGAAACGCCTATTCCCATCAGGGCCATGCCTGATTTTGACATTACTGTTCTAACATCTGCGAAGTCGAGGTTAACAAGACCAGGCACCATGATGAGGTCAGTGATGCCTTTTACAGAGTGGTGAAGAATTTCATCCGCTTTCTTGAACATGTCAAGAAGACGGGCATTCTTTGAGGCAATACCACGAAGTCTGTCATTGGGAATTGTGATTACCGTATCAGCAACTTCCTTCAGTCTGAGAATTCCTTCCTCAGCCTGGATTGCGCGCTTCTTGCCTTCAAAAGAGAACGGTCTGGTAACAACAGCCACGGTCAATGCACCAATCTCTTTGCAGATTTCCGCAATGACAGGGGCAGCTCCTGTGCCTGTTCCGCCACCGCATCCTGCAGTAATAAAAACCATATGGCTGTCAGCAAGAGCTTCTCTTATCTGATCAGCACTTTCAAGCGCTGCCTCACGCCCGATCTGTGGATTTGCTCCTGCGCCAAGGCCTTCTGTCAGCTGGGAACCCATCTGGATTTTTATTTCCGCCTTGGAGTTCTCGAGGGCCTGGGCATCAGTATTGGCCACAATGAGTTTCACTCCGCTCAAGTGGGCGTCGATCATGTTGTTAACAGCGTTGCCGCCCGCCCCGCCGACGCCTATGACTTTAATTTTCGCTGCCTTACTATTAACCTGCTGGACCATAAATCCGCCTCCTGAAAGTGAACCTTTTTGACCGTAGCAATATTATATGAATTCTAAAGGGCATCCTTGAACCATTTTCTCATTCTGCTGAGAATACGGTTGAATATATTATTGTCCCTGATTCTGAATTTTTTCCCTGTCTGGTTTTTTGCGCCCCAAAGTACTAGACCGACCGCAGTCGCGTACATTGGGTTGTCGACTACGTCCACAAGGCCTTTGATTCCAATTGGTGTTCCTACCCTTGTGGGGAGATTGAATATGGATTCAGCTACTTCCGCCGCACCTTCAAGAAGAGCAGATCCTCCGGTGAGAACCACTCCGGCCGTAATCGTGTTTTCCATTCCTGCACGCTGGAGCTCCCTTTTTATCAGTGTGAATATCTCTTCAGCGCGCGGTTCGAGTATATCTCCAAGAATCTGGCGAGGGAGTTTTCTTGGTGGCCTTCCTGCCATATCCGGTATTTCGATTATATCGTCATTTCTTATACCATGTGCGATACAAGTTCCATATTTTTTCTTGATTCTTTCGGCTTCTGCCTGTGGTGCTCTCAGGCCTATTGAAATATCATTGGTGAGGTTGTGTCCGCCAAGTGCGAGAACGAAGGTGTGTCTGATGTGATTTCCCACAAAAACAGCCAGATCTGAGGTTCCGCCACCAAGATCAATGAGTGCCGTGCCGAGTTCCTTTTCTTCTCTTGTGAGAACAGATTCCGCTGATGCAAGGGACTCAAGCACAATGTCGCTTACATCAAGGCCTGCACGGTTGCAGCATTTGACTATATTGTGTGCGGATGCAACGGCTCCCGTCACCACATGGATTTTTGCTTCAAGGCGAACGCCCGCCATTCCGACAGGATTCTGGATGCCAGACTGGTCATCGACTATGTATTCCTGGGGCAGAACATGAATTACTTCCCTGTCCATGGGAATGGCAACAGCCCTTGCAGCTTCGATGACTCTGGCCACATCATTTTCCGTAATTTCCTCGCCTTTGATGGCAATGATTCCGTGGCTGTTGAAGCCCGTAATATGACCGCCCGCGATTCCGGCATATACCGAGGAAATTTCGCAGCCAGCCATGAGTTCGGCCTCTTCCACCGCTTTTTTTATGGAATCAACTGTGGATTCAATGTTTACAACCACGCCCTTTTTCAGACCGATGGAAGGATGCGAACCAACACCTATGATATTGATTTCATCTCCTGCGGTTTCTCCGACAACAGCGCAGATTTTTGTAGTGCCTATGTCTAGGCCAACTATTATTTCGCCATGCCCCTGCTGCACGTTATACCTCCTTTCCCTCTGCCTCGGCGGGTGTTTCTTTTTTAAACCCCACTATGATTCTATTTATATTCTGAAGATTTATCGATTCAATTTTTGAATAGTCAATCCGGCTATTTTTATTGTGTATGATCCTTGAAATTCTTTCCAGTTTTGTTTCAAGGTCTGTGCTGCCAAGCTTGATAAGCGGGCCGTTGTTAAGGGAAAGATTTATTCCCATCTGATAGTCTGCCGAAATCCTTTTTATCTGCCCTACTGGTATGACAGCATCTTTTTCAGATCCTTTTTTAAGTACGTCTTGAACTGTATTCCATAAGGCGTTGCCTGGACTGTTTGCGTCAACTGTATCCTGGTAGGCAAGCCCTGTGATGATCGGGAGATTATCCGGGTCTCCGTCTTCAAGTTTTTTAAAAACTTTCCCGTTTGCGTCAACAATATAAAAATCGTCAAAGTCAATGAGAGCTGTGGCTGCTCTTTCTTTAATATTTATATTGACTGTGTCCGGCATTTTCATGCTGACTTCGGCCGACTCAATCCATGTTTCTGATTCGAGGATTTTTTTTGCCTTTGCCGGATTCACTCTCATGATATTTTTGCCGGAGTTTATTTCTGTTTTTTCAAGGATAAAGTCTCTTGTTATCCTTGACATACCTGTTACATCAATATTTTTAATATTGAAATAGGGCAGCTGTAGAATAATGTCGTGACAGAAAACAAAGCCTGCTGAAAGAGTAAGAACGAACCCGACCAGTGACATTATCCTAAATATAGAAAAAATAAAACCAAAAGATAAAGGTTTTCTAGGAGGCTTTTGAGGTTTATTTTTTCTGTTTTTTTTAATCCCCCTATCCCGCAACTATTACCTCCGGTTCAAGGGTGACTGAGAATTTTTCATTCACAGTTGTTTTTACCATGTCAATGAGGGCAATAATATCAGCTGCTGATGCCTCTCCTGTATTGATAATGAAATTTGCATGAAGTTCGGAAACCTTTGCTCCGCCTGACTCGGCACCCTTAAGACCAGCCAGTTCAATGAGCTTTCCGGCAGGAAGATTGTTTTCAGGATTTCTGAAAATGCACCCCGCGTTTTTATACCCAAGTGGCTGTTTGGCCTTTCTTTCCTCCATGCTTTTTTTTATTTTCGCCTTTATTTCGTCAGCACTGCCATTTTTCAGAATTATGGATGCTTCTACTATGATTGATCCGCAGATATCTCCTGGCCCGGTCACATTTTTCAGTCTGAGTTTTCTGTAGGATGACTCTATCTCAGATCCTGACAGGCATTTTTTTTCACCGTCAGCCGTTATGACCGTGATGCTATCAAGTACATCCGAAATCCATCCTGCCGATGTGCCTGCATTCATCTTTACAGCGCCGCCGAAGGTTCCTGGAATTCCGGCCGCAAATTCAAGGCCTTTCAGCCCTCTTTCGGCAGCCCAGCTGCATACTTTGGATAGCGGCGTACCTGCCATGATCCTTATGCGGGATGCGCCTTCAATATTTTCATGGGTAAATCCGCCGAGCTTTTTTGTGATCGCTATTACCAGTCCATTTATTCCTTCGTCTTTTATGACGATATTTGTTCCGCCTCCGATGATGCACCATTCAATTTTGTTTGATGAACACCAGTGCACAGCTTTTATTATTTCATCAGTTTCAGATGGAATTAGAAGAGCTTCTGCCGGTCCTCCGACTCCCATTGACGTGAACCCGGAAAGCGAGTCTTCAAAGCTGATTTTTTCAGCAAAGAGTCCCTTCAGCTCGTTTTTTTTCTGGTCATCAATATGCAAGCTTAATTATCTCCTGACATGGAAATTATTCTTTCTCCAAGACGCCATACATTGCCGGCACCAAGGGTTAAAACAACATCCCCGGACTTAATGCTTGAAAAAACATGGTCAGCAGCTTCTTCCAGAGAATCAAACGCCAGAACTTCCCTATGCCCATGGGCAGATATGGCTTCTCCAAGTGAATTGTGGCTCAGTTCGGGAATTTCCTGTTCTCCGGCAGCATATATAGGCAAAAGTACAAGTGAGTCAGACTGATAAAACGATTTTATGAATTCGTCGAACAGATCCCTGGTTCTTGAATATCTGTGGGGCTGAAAAACAACTATGATTTTGTTTTCCGGATAGATTTCACGAAGTGCGGCAAGGGTTGTCTTTATTTCTGTGGGATGATGCCCGTAATCATCGAATATTTTTGCTCCCTTGGCTTCGCCCTTTAGTTCAAGTCTTCTCTGAACACCCTGTATGGTAGCAAAAGCATCTCTTATATGTTCGAAATTTACTCCTAGTTCCATTGATACTGCTATCGCGGCAAGGGAATTGTAGACATTATGTATGCCAGGGAGATTAAGGGTTATGTCCCCAAGTTTTTTTGAGTGATGGAACACTGAATATGTACTTCTGAAACCTTCTAACTTGATGGCCCTGGCCTGAAGATCGGCCTGGCTTGAAAGTCCGTATGTGATATGACGTTTTTTGATCTTTGGAAGGATATCCTGCAAGGCTTCGTTGTCAAGACATACCACGGACGTCCCGTAAAAAGGGACACTATTTATGAATTTGGAAAATGCGTCCTTTATGTTTTCCATGTTTCCGTAGTGGTCCAAATGTTCTCTGTCAATATTTGTTACGACCGCAATTGCCGGTGACATCTTCAGGAAAGATCCGTCCGATTCATCGGCCTCTGCGACAAGATAATCACCCTTGCCCAGAAGAGCGTTGAGTCCTATGCTCTTGAGCTTTCCTCCAATAACAACGGTGGGGTCTAATTCCGCCTTGCCAAGGATCGCTGCTATCATGGATGTGGTCGTTGTTTTGCCGTGTGCGCCCGCTACAGCTATGCTGTATTTTAGCCTCATCAGTTCCGCAAGCATTTCAGCCCTCGGAATGACAGGTATTCCTGCTTCTCTGGCTGCCGCGACCTCAGGGTTTGCCGGGCTGACAGCAGAGGAAATTACGACTACGTCAGCGCCATCAATATTTTCAGGCTCATGGCATTCAAATATGTTTCCGCCTATTTCTGATAGTCTGTCCGTTATGTCAGTCTTCTTGATATCAGATCCTGATACTGTGTACCCCAGGTTGATCAGAAGTTCTGCTATGCCGCTCATTCCTATGCCACCAATACCTACAAAATGTATATGATACTTTTTCTGATACATTATATTTTGCTTTCTATCCAGCTTATTATGTCATTTGCAATTTCTTTTGCCGCGTCCGGCCTTCCAAAACTTTTCGAGACGAGAGACATTTCCTTGAGAGCTTCGGGCGATTCCTTAAGACATGTTATTCTTGACGCGAGTATCTCCGGAGTCAGATCCCTTTCCTCTATGATTATGGCTGCTCCCGCATTTTCAAGGGCTTCAGCGTTCTGGCTCTGGTGGTCTCCTGCCGCTGAAGGGAAGGGGATGAATATTGCGGTTTTTCCCATTACAGCAATCTCAGCCACTGTTGAGGCGCCTGCTCTGCATATGAGAAGGTCGGCCTCGGCATAGATCTTGGCCATATCATCGAAAAAAGGCCGAACCTCAGATTTTATACCTGCTTTTTCATACCCTGCTTTTACATCTTCATAATCGTTTGAGCCTGTCTGATGAATAAATTCCATGTTTCCGGGGTCTGAAAAAAAAGGCAGGGATGCTGTAACTGCTCTGTTTATGCTCCTTGCTCCCTGGCTTCCTCCGAGAACTAAAATTTTAAATGAGTCATCTTTTTTTGATCCGTTATTTCCACAATTTTTTGAAAATTCGACAATGTCGCTCCTCACAGGGTTGCCGAGGTATTTTTGTCTTTCTGGCTTATCAAGCTGGAATGTGTCTTCGAAGGATGAATATACCCTGCCGACATACTTGGACATCATTCTGTTTGTTATTCCGGGATGTCTGTTTTGCTCGTGTATTGCGGTCGGTACTCCAAGCATTTTTGCTGCCAGAAGTACAGGGCCTGCCGTATAGCTTCCCATTCCGATTACTGCATCAGCTTCGAATCCCTTAATTATTGCGGCTGATTTAAATACGGCTCCAGGAATTTTTGATGCAGCTTTCATTTTCGTAAAAACGCCTAACCCTGCTAACCCTGAAATCGATATGGTTTCCATGGAATATCCGGCCGAGTCTATTATTTTTTTCTCCAGCTCTTTGCCGCTTGCTATGAAAAGAAAGCGGCTTTCCGGAGATATTTCCTTTATGGCGTCAGCAATGGCAACTGCGGGGAAAAGATGTCCACCGGTTCCCCCTGCAGCCAGTATTATATTGTATGGTTTATTCTTTAATTCCATTTGAAGCCTTTATATTCATCAATATTCCGATTGTGATCATGTTCATAAGCATGGAGCTTCCACCATAGCTTAAAAAAGGCAGAGCCAGTCCTTTAGCCGGAAGCAGGCCAAGGGATACCCCTGTATTAATGCAGATCTGGATTCCCATGGAAACAGTCAGACCAAATGCAAGAAGAGATTCGAATCTTCCGGACGCTTCCACGGATATCTTGAAACCTCTCCAGAGTATTATTCCATAAAGAAAAATTACGCTCATGACTCCAATGAGGCCGGTCTCTTCTCCTATAACCGAAAAAATGAAGTCAGTATGCGGTTCAGGCAGGTAAAAGAGTTTCTGAAAACCCTGACCTATGCCTGTACCCCATATTCCTCCGGTTCCAAACGCCATGAGTGAATGAACTATCTGGTAACCTTCGTCCGAATGATACTGCCATGGGTCCCAGAAACTTTTAAGCCTCTGGATTCTGTAATCCGCACTCACCATATATATATATAGCGCAGGAAGAAACGGAATAAGAGAGCCAATTAAATGAAGCAGTCTAACCCCTCCTGCAAAAAGCATTGCCCAGGTAATTGCAGCTAAAATTGCTATTGACCCGAAGTCCGGCTGAAGCATGGTCAGGCATATGAGCATTCCAAGTACAGCCACATGTGGAATGAATCCTATGAAAGCCTCCCTGATTCGATCTTTTTTCTTTTCCAGTGAATAGGCAAGGTAGATTATCATGGCTATTCTTGCAAATTCGGATGGCTGAAAAGATATGGGGCCAAGTTTGAGCCATCTTGCAGCCCCCCCTGCCTTATGTCCTATTCCGGATATAATTACCGCAGAGAGAAGAAATATTGCCCCTCCAAGAAAGAGATATGGGTTGTTTCTGTAAAACCTGTAAGGCACAAAACGGGCGCCTATCATTGCAAGGATACCCATGACAGCAAATATTCCCTGTTTTTTCAGGAAATAAAAATCTGTCTGGAATTTATCCAGTGAAATGGCCGAGCTTGCGCTGTAAACCATGACAACGCCGAAGCCTGTCAGGAGAAGGGTAGGAAAAAGCAGCGCTGTGTCGAGTATGAAGGGCGTCTTTTGACTATTCTCCATGTCCTCCTGCTTCCATTATGATCTTGGCTGCCGATTCCTGGAAAACCTTTCCCCTGTGCCCGTAATTGTCAAACATGTCAAAGCTGGCGCAAGCTGGGGACAGAACAACCGCACCTCCTGTTGGCCTTACTGCTTCAAATCCTTTTCTGACAGCATCTTCCATACTGTCTGCGATAACTGTGTCAACTGATCCTTTGAAGGCTCGGCCTATTTTTTCAGCGGCTTCGCCGATCAGAATGGCCTTGACAGTATGTTTTTTTAGGGCCCCGATCATGAGCTCAAATGTTGCGCCCTTATCCCTTCCTCCCATTATTATTGCAAGCGGCTGTTCAAAACCCTCAACGGCTCTCAGGGCTGCGTCAATATTTGTTGCTTTGGAGTCATCGTAAAAGCTTACTCCCTTAACTTCTCCGCAGAATTCAACCCTGTGGGCAAGTCCTGCGAAGCTGTCAACAGTTTCCTGGATTCCTTCACTTGTTGCGCCGAGGAGCCATGTGGCAAGCGCCGCAGCTGCGAGGTTTTCGAGGTTATGGATGCCCTTTAGTCTGTATCTTGAAATGTCTATTGTTATCTGATTATCTGCGCCACTTTTAAGAACCAGTTTTCCTGATCTGAAATCTGCTGAATGGTCAGAATGGTTTGCTTCATTAAAAAAATATTTGGAAGAATGTATCCTTTGCATCCTGTCAATGGTCATGCTGTCAGCAGCGTTCAGGATGGCAAAGTCATCATTATTCTGATTTTTGAAAACAAGCATTTTAGAATCTGCATAGCCTTCCATGTCCTTGTATCTGTCAAGATGGTCTTCCGTAATATTCAGAAGAATCGCAGCCTTTGGCCTGAATGATACACATGTGTCAAGTTGAAAGCTGCTTATTTCTGCCACAACGAAATCAGGTTTTTCAGAAAGATCGAGGCATGAAACAAGGGGCGTTCCGAGATTGCCGCCAACAAAAACATTGAATCCTGATTTTTTAAGCATTTCACCTGCAAGCGTGGTTGCCGTGCTTTTGCCGTTTGTGCCTGTTATGGCTATTATCGGGCAGTCAATGAATCTCGATGCAAGTTCCACTTCGCCTATGACTGATACCCCCATTTGTCTTGCTTTTTCGAGCTGGGGCAGGGTATGCGGAACTCCGGGGCTCAGGATAATATAATCCCTGTTTTCAAAAGATGAGTCAGAGTGGCCTCCAGTCTCAAGATCTATTCCAAGATTTCTGATTTTGGATGCTTTGTCTCCGAGCGATTTCTCATCTGACCTGTCACTCACAGTAATAAGGGCGCCTCTTTTTGCCAGAAACTCAGCAAGAGCCACCCCTGTTTTCTGAAGTCCCAGAATAGTTATTTTTTTACCTTTTATATCCATATGCGGCCACCAGCATTTCTTTGTCTGTTATGATTCTGTTCCCGTGCTTTTTAGTTATAAATCTTATCTTATTTTCAGTGTGCTCAGCGCAATAAGGGACAGGGCCATGGATATTATCCAGAACCTTACTATTACCTTTGGCTCGGGCCAGCCCTTTAATTCGAAATGATGATGAAGCGGAGCCATTCTGAAGATTCTTTTGCCTTTGGTAAGTTTGAAATATCCCACCTGAAAAATAACTGACAGCGCTTCAATGACAAAAAGGCCTCCAACTATTACAAGAAGTATCTCCTGCTTGGCAATTACTGCAATTGTACCAAGGATGGCGCCAAGCGGAAGTGATCCTGTGTCCCCCATGAACACCTGGGCAGGGTAGGCATTGAACCAGAGGAATCCTGCTCCTGCTCCGGCAAGCGCCCCACATATAACAGCTATTTCACCGCATCCTGGAACAGGGGTGATCTTGAGGTAATTTGCGAAGTTGGCGTGTCCGGCCACATAGCAGAATATCATGAAGGTTACCGACGCTATGATCATCGGGCCTATTGCAAGGCCGTCGAGTCCGTCGGTCAGATTTACCGCATTGGATGCCCCAACTATTATGAATGCGGCGAACGGGATGTAAAAAAGGCCTAGGTCGGGAACAAGATTCTTGAAAAAAGGTATTGTCACCGTTGTCTTGAAATTTGGCGCGTAATAGATGAGAACTGAAGCTGCAACAGCTATTATTGTCTGGTAAATAAGCTTGCTTCTCGGACTTAGGCCTTTGCTTCTTTTTTTGACCTGCATAAGGTAATCGTCCAGAAACCCGACCATGAAATAACCGATAAGTGTGAAAAGGGATATCCATACATAATAATTAGTCAGATCAGCCCAGAGAAGAACAGCAAATACTATGGAGAAAATAATCAGAACTCCGCCCATGGTGGGAGTTCCTGCCTTGTCAAAATGGGACTTGGGGCCGCACTCCCTGATATACTGGCCGACCTGCATTTCTCTCAATTTGGTTATGACATAGGGTCCAAGAAGAAAGCTTATTATGAATGCAGTAAGTCCAGCATATATGCTCCTTAGAGTGATATATCTGAAAATATTAAAAAAAGAAAAATATGAGTGTAGTGGATAAAGAATATGGTAAATCAATTTATTATTTCTCTTCTGGTTTCTCAGTTACTTTATAAAAGGTCATTAACAATTTCTTCCATATGCATGGATCTTGATCCTTTAATCAGAATCCAGTCATCAGTGCCAGCAGTTTTTTCAATTATTTTTGCCAGTTCTTTTTTTTCACCCGTGAAAATATTAGACTCAGGCATGCCTGCGGAAATGGCGCCTTTTTTTACATTTAGGCTGTAAGATCCATAAATGAAAATAGCGTCCAGACCTTTTTCAGCGGCAGCCTTTCCAATATTCTCATGAAGTTCCGCACCTTTTTCACCAAGTTCGAGCATATCTCCGCATACCAGAAAGCCCCTGCCTTTTCCTTTGATTGAAACGAGGGTGTCTATGGCCGCAAGCATTGAAGTCGGGTTGGCGTTATAGGTGTCATCAATGAGCCGGGCACCTCTTTTTGTCCTTTTTACGTTAAGTCTTCCCTTTTCGGGTTTAAAGCCTCTCAGTCCGACGCATATTTTTTCAATGCCAATGCCTGCTGCCCATGCGGCAGACGCGGCTGCAAGGGCATTCATCATCATGAATGGGCCAGGTGTCCTTAATTCAATACGGCCTTTCCCATCAGGGAAAAAAATATCAAAGACGATTCTGTCTTCATGGGTTTCGAGCAGAGAGCCTCTTATATCAGCGTCTTCGGCTTTTCCATATTTTATGATTCTTTTGCCTGAAGAAACCGCAATTTCTTTCAGAAATGGGTCGTCAATATTCAAAATTCCGATGCCGTCATCACCAAGTGAGCTTATCAGTTCTGACTTTGCGCTTGCCACTCCTTCCATGCTTCCGAAGCCTTCGAGGTGGGCTGGGCCTATATTTGTTATGATGCCTATGTCCGGCCTGCAAATTTCAGAAAGTCTCGATATCTCACCATGGCCGCTTGCACCAAGTTCTAAGACGGCCCATTTGTGGGCTTTGGAAAGCCTGAAGAGAGTGAGCGGGAGACCTATGTCATTGTTGAAGTTTCCATCAGTCGCAAGGGTTTCAAATGTCCCTGACATTATCCCTGCTGTCATGGATCTTGTTGTGGTTTTACCGCTTGATCCTGTGATAGCTATTACCTTTACATCGGCTCTTTTTCTCTGGAATTTTGCAAGAAGAGCAAGCGCCTCTGTCGTATCTTTTACAGAAACAAGAACTGTCCCGGTGTAATCAGAAATTGTTTTTCTTGCGAGCGGAACATAATCCTCACATATCATCAGTCCCTGACAGTCTTTTTTTATTACTTCCTCAGCAAATTCATGGCCGTCATGATTCTTCCCTCTGATAGCAATAAACAGGCATTCATCCTTAATTGCCCTCGAATCAATGAAAAAGCCCCTGAAAGGGCCTTTTTTACCTGATACAAGAGTGCCTCCGGTGGCTTCCAGTATATCAGCTATGCTCCACGTCATTGGTTCATTACATAATGCTGTATTTTTCAAGGGCTTTCAGCGCTTCCTCTCTGTCATCAAAATGAATCTTTTCTTTTCCTATGATTTGATAATCTTCATGGCCTTTGCCTGCTATTAAGATTATGTCACCGGGATTTGACGAGGCGATTGCCCTTTCTATGGCCTTTGCCCTGTCAATCTCAATGAAAATGCCCTTTGAAGCCGTTTTCAGTTCATTTGCTCCAATAATTTTTATGCTTTCAGGAAGCCCTTTTTCTATATCTTTAATAATTGCGGACGCATCTTCAGTGCGCGGATTGTCAGAAGTAATTAAGGTAATGTCCGCTATGCACGCCGAAATTCCGCCCATTATCGGCCTCTTGGTCTTGTCCCTGTCCCCACCGCATCCGAAAATGCATATCAGTCTCTCCTTTTTTGCGGCAGAGAGAGTATGCAGGGCCTTTTCAAGAGCGTCCGGAGTATGCGCGTAATCAACAAAAATGAATCTTTTGCTATTATTAGGGACTCTTTCAAGTCTTCCCGGCACTGCGGAAAAGGTTTCTATACCCTTTTTAATTATTTCGCAAGGAATGCCTGAAGCAATACATGCGCCAACAGAATTTAGAATATTTTCAAGATTATGCATCCCTACAAGTGATGTGCTGAATGCAAAAGTCTCTTCTGGTGTTGAGATTGTTCCCCTCAGCCCGTTAATGTCTGCCTTGACATTTCCTGGTCTTATCATCCAGTCAATGCCTGTACCTGTTGATATAAGGGGCGGGGAGCCGCTGTGTATCTCTTTCAGAAGACTGTTCAGAAGGCCTTCGCCACGCCTGTCGTCACAGTTTATTACCGCCATCGCCCTGTCTTTGCCCCAACTACCGGCTGCCACGCCCCTTATAAACTTTTCCTTGCACTCCCAGTAATCGTCTATTGTGCCATGATAATCCAGATGATCCTGGGTCAGATTTGTAAAAACAGCCACATCAAAAATGCAGTCTTTGACCCTGTAAAGATCAATCGCGTGTGAAGATACTTCCATTACTACGTGTGTTACTCCCGCATCAGCCATCTCTGCTAGGAATCCGTGAAGTTCCGGAGGTTCGGGGGTTGTCATTGATGTGTCTAAAATTATGTCGCCATAATGGCAGTTTACTGTTCCGATGTTTCCTGTTTTGATTCCTGCTGTGACAAGAATATGCTCTATTATATGAGCCGTTGTCGTTTTTCCGTTTGTTCCTGTTACGCCGATGAGTTTAAGCCTTTTTGCTGGATAATTATGAAAAGCCGCTGAAACCCTGGAGAGAGCCTTTCTTGTATTCTTAACAAGGACAAGGGGGATGTCTCCTGTTTCGACAAATTTTTCTGCAAGAATAGCTGAAGCGCCCATTTCTATGGCGTGTGCGATATATTTATGCCCGTCAGTAAGTCCTCCTCTGAACGCGGCAAAAAGCCCGCCCTTTTTCACCTTCCCTGACTGGTGGTGCAGGGATGTGATCTCAGGGCCTTCACCAGCCACATGGTGAAGGCCCGAGATCTCTCTATCTGCAAAGGGGAGCAGTTGGGTCAGTTTCATCCGTTTGTTTTTCCCTTCAGTGCCGCCGTAACTTTTTCTTCAGTAACAAGCGGGTAAAGAGACATTTTCTGAAGGCTCTGGCTTACTATTTCCCTGAAAGCAGGTGCAGCCACAACTCCGCCGTAATATCCACCCTCGCTTGGCTCATCAAGCAGGACAAGCGTGGTAATTCTTGGATCATCCATTGGCGCGAATCCGACAAATGATGATACGTATTTACCTTTTGCGTACTGGCCAGTCTTGTCAATCTTCTGCGCTGTTCCTGTTTTTCCGCATACGGGATATCCTTCGATATCAGCGTTTTTGCCAGTGCCGCCTTCGGTTGCGACCGTTCTCATTATTTTTTTGACTTCATCCGCTGTTTTTTCAGATACCGCCCTTCCGATTTTTTCAGGCTCAAATACCTTTACAACATTGTTTTCAGAATCAGTCATAGCCCTTACGAGTCTGGGCTTCATCATTATTCCCTTGTTCGCTATTGCTGAAACTGCTGCTGCAAGCTGAAGAGCTGATACTGAAACGCCCTGTCCGAAAGCGATATTGGCTGCGTCAATCTTTGTCCATTTACTTTGATTTGCAAGCCTTCCTGAAGTTTCTCCAGGACAATCTATGCCTGTTTTTTCGCCTATGCTGAAGTTTTTCAAAGTCTTATAGAGTGCTTCCTTGCCAATGGCTTCGGAGATTTTTACAGAGCCAATATTGCTGGAATATTTGATTATTTCTTCAACTGTCAGTTCACCGTGGGAATGGGTGTCGTGGATTATGAAGCTTCCAACCCTGTATTTGCCATTTTCACAATTGAATTTTGTTTCCGGTTTTACAGTACCAGATTCAAATGCAGCGGCAGCAAGAAAAATTTTCATGGTCGACCCAGGTTCGAACGGGTCTGTTACAGCCCGGTTTCTCCACAATGATTTGTCATAGGATTTATAATTATTGGGATTGAAGGTAGGGTAATGTGAGAGAGCAAGTACTGCTCCTGTTTTCGGGTCCATGACCACTGCTATGCCTGATTTGGCATTATATTGAGTAACAGCTGCCTTCAGGCTGTTGTCGGTTATGTACTGAATGGTTCTGTCGATTGTAAGGATAAGATTGTTGCCGTTGCTTGCTCCTGATTCTTCTTCAGGTTTTTCTATGAGTCTTCCCCTTGCATCCTTCAGCACTTTCTGGCTGCTTGATTTTCCTTGAAGCTCACTGTCATAATAATACTCGAGGCCTCCAAGCCCTTTTCCATCCAGGCCAGAAAAGCCCACAATCTGTGAAGCCATTTCTGTGTGCGGATATATTCTGGTCTGTTCAGGTAGGTATACAAGGCCTTTTATATTCAGCTCCTGAAGGGCATCGACCTGTTTTGGAAGAGCCTGTCTTTTCAGCCAGACAAAGGATGATGTTGATGAAAGTTTTTCTTTTATTTGGGCCTGATCCATCCCAAGGATTTTGGCCAGAGTTCTTGAAGTTTCAATTGTATTTTTTATCTGTTTTGGATGTACTGCGATGGATGTTACGTTTATTGTTGTGGCAAATTCTTCAAGATTACTGTCCATGATGGTTCCTCGCTTGCCGTTTATGACAAGGGGACGTTCATATTGCTTGGAAGCTTTTTCCTGAAGCCATTCGCTGTCAATCACCTGCACCTGGACAGCGCGAGCAGATATTACGCCAAAAAGCAGGAAAAACAAGGAACCTGCGAACGCAACTCTGCTTTTGATTCTGTCAGGTCTTGGTTTTGCTACTTTATTGTTATTATTTGTTCTGGTTTTGGCATTTGAAGACCGCATTTTTCCCTCGCAATTCTCACTATTCTTTCAGGGGTCTTTAGCCTTGCAAGTTCTATCTCAAGCTTGTTGTTCTGGTCTTTTATGGATCTCTGATCCTCGACAGCCTTTGAGATCAGATACCCGTGATTCACGCACTGTACTCTGCACCAAGCATAGAAAAAGAGCTCGCCTATAAAAACAACTGTTATTACCAGCCATGTTACAACGTTTTTCTGCATATTTTTATGGATCGGACTTTTTAAGCATTCTGTCTGCAAGGCCTGACAATTATAATCTTACGGCTGCCCTAAGCTTTGTGCTTCTTGACATGGGGTTTCTGAGAATCTCTTCTTCAGAAGGTTTTACAGCCTTTCTTGTCAGGGACTTCATTATAGGGAGTCTGCCGCAAACGCATATTGGCAGGCTCTTTGGGCAAGTGCATGGGTTTTCAAGGCCCTTGATTCTGCGTTTTACTATTCTGTCTTCCAAAGAGTGGAATGACAAAACACAGAGTCTGCCCCCTGTTTTCAGGTGATCAGGTACCGTATCCATGAATCTTTCGAGTACCTCGAGTTCTTTGTTTACAGCTATGCGGATGGCCATGAAAACTCTGGTGGCCGGGTGGATTTTGCTTTTGTCGGCGAATTTTCTTGGTATGCACCCAGATATGAGGTCAGCCAGTTCAAGACTTGTCCTTATTTCAGAAGACAGTCTTCTTCTGACAATTTCCCTTGCTATCTTTGGCGCAAATTTTTCTTCGCCGTACTCTCTGAAAATTTTTGTCAGCTCTTTTTCTTCAAAACAGTTAACTATATCAGAGGCGGTCAATTCGTTTCTTGTGTCCATTCTCATGTCCAGGGGCTCGTTTTTTGTGAAACTGAAGCCTCTTCCGCTACCCTGGATGTGGTGAAACGAGATGCCTATATCTGCAAGTATCGCGTCGACCTTGTCTATTCCGCATTCTTTCAGGTAATCAGGCAGTCCTTCAAAATTACCATGAAAAAGTCTTACGCTTGACAAATGATCAGCAAGAACAGTTTTAGCGTTGTTCAGGCTGTCAGTATCCTGGTCTATGCCAATAAGAAGCCCGCCAGGAAGTATTTTTTCTAGTATCAGCTTCGAATGTCCGCAGCCGCCGAGTGTACAGTCAACAACAATGTCGCCTGGCTTGCAGTCGAGATATTGTATGACCTCATTAGGCATCACCGAAACATGGTGGTAAGTCAAGGTCATGGCTAAATTCCTATCTCGTCGATTTCCTGCTGATTGTCCTCATGTCCGAGCAAGTCGGCCATTTTCTGTTTTTCTTTGAACAGATTTTCTTTTGACCAGATTTCAAATCTTGTCAGAGAGCCTATCAGAACTATTTCTTTCTCAAGGCCAGCTGCTTTTCTCAAGTCATTTGGGATGAGAAACCTGTCCTGCTTATCGAGGGTTATAAAATTGGCCCCTCCGATGAAAAATCTTATGAAATTCTGGATCGTGGGCGTTTTTTTAGCCGAGAGAGCATTCTTTTCTATTTTTGCCCATTCGTCATGGTTGTAAGCGAAGATCGCCCCCTGCCATTCTGTGACGACAATATTTTTTTCCTCGCCAGGGATTGCGTCCCTGAACCTGGATGGGAGGATGATCCGCCCCTTGTCGTCAATGGTATGGTAGGAAGTACCCCTGAACATAGTCCTCACTTGTTAACCACTTTAATCCACTTTGATCCACTTTACGGCTTCAGATTATACAAAAATACGAAACAGTCAAGAAATAATTATAGAACTAATAATAAAATTTTTAATATTTCTTTATATTTACAATATATTGTGGATTTGGGGAGCAAAGTGGATAATATAGTAAATATTATCTGGGGTATAGCTGATTTTACCAGTTTGGGGCTCTGAAAAAGGGTGATGAAGATGGAAAGGGTTAAAAAATCTGGAATGTTTTTCCATCGGTTGATATGAAAGATCCAAAATAATTGAGGAGGGCAGATGATAAAAATAAAGCAGTTCAGGTATGACTCGGACAACCTCGGATATGTTGTTCATGGAGAAAAGACAGCCATGGCGATAGACGGAGGAGCGGCTTCGCGTATTTTAGAATACGTGGAGCAAAATGGATTGAAGCTTGAGATTGTGACGAACACCCACGGTCATTTTGATCATACTCCTGGAAATAATCTTCTTGTCTCGGCAACTGGCGCGAAAATGGCCGATCATAATAAAATTGCAGGCGGCTCAGTGGGTATTGACGGAGAGCCAGTGCATGTTTATCGTGCTCCAGGTCATACTGATGACTCTGTTATTTTTTATACAGGCAGCGCTATAATAACAGGAGATACCCTTTTCAACGGAACCGTGGGCAACTGTTTTTCAGGAGATGTGGAAGGTTTTTTCAGATCGCTTAATATGATTCTTGAATTTCCGGCAGATACCCTGGTTTATGCAGGCCATGACTATGTAAGGGCTTCTGTGGCCTTCACAAGAACAATAGACCCAGATAACCCTCATCTGGATGTTTTTTTGAAGAAATATGACCCTTGTCATGTGGTTTCAACGCTTGAAGATGAAATGCTTGTGAACCCTTACCTCAGATTCGATGATGAAAAGATGATTGAAATATTGAAGAAGAAGAATCTGAAAGTTACGGACAGTTTTGAGCGTTTCAAGTCGCTCATGGAAGTATATTGATTAAAATTTTGAACAGGAGCAGGAAAAGTGACAAAAAGCTTAAATTCATGGATTTATGATGAATTTGACGGAAAAATCCGGATTGAACTGAATTCAGGTGAAACAGTTTTTTCATCCACAGGAATGTATCAGGCTGTAGAAATAGTTAAAACTCCTGATATGGGTAACGTTCTTATAATTGATGACAAGGTCGTTTTGGCTGAAAAAGATGACTTTGTTTATAATGAAATTTTTGCCCATGTTCCGATGTTTTCACATCCTGCGCCTGTTTCAGTTCTTGTTGTTGGCGGAGGAGACGGCGGAGTAGTAAGGGAGGTTTTAAGGCATCATGGCGTAAGAAAAGTTGTTGTAGTGGAAAAGGATCATACCCTTCTTAATGCCTGTTCAAGCCATTTTCCAAACCAGAGCTATGCCCTTGAAGATATACGAGTTGATCTTGTGGTAATGGAACCCGAGGCTTTTTTTGATTCATGCGATGAAAAATTTGATGTAATACTCATTGATCCTAAAACAAGGACTGAGGTCGTAAAGTGCATTTCATCAGGATCTTTCTGCCTGTCTGCTGCGGATCTTTTGAATGATGACGGAATCATGGTTTTTGCGCTTCCATCACCATTTAATATGCCTGACAGGATAGCTGATCTTATGAAAGGATTCAGGTCAGGTTTTGAAAAGCTGCACCTGTATTCGGCTCCATGCGGGATTGTTGATGGCGGAGTATACGGATTCGGTCTGGTTTCTGCTAAATACTGTCCTTTAGAGCATTTCAATGCAGAAAGGGTTGAATCATCTGGCCTTGTAAATGATTACTATAATAAGGACACTCACAGATCATCCTTTGTTGTTCCTGAAGCAGTGAGGGATAAATTCAGGGGAGTGCTGGATCTGAATGATTAATGATTTTGGATTCTGGATTTTAGATTTTTTACAGGGGCTTAACATGATTGACTGCCAATCAAAATCTATAACTTATTAAGATAATATAGTTTATATATAATTAAATATGGAGGAGCCGTGTGACCACGGTTTAAAAGATGAGCAAAAACATAGTCAATAAAATAGATGGGGACGTTAAAATCAAGCGCGCCCTAATCAGCGTATCTGACAAGACAGGACTTGATACCTTCATTCCTGGACTTGTGGAAGCCTGCCCTGAGATAGTGATCTATTCCACAGGCGGGACTTTTGGTAAGATCAAGGAAATACTCGGAGCAAAGGCTGAAAAGCATCTGATCCAGGTTTCTGATTACACTGGTCAGCCGGAAACCCAGGGCGGACTTGTAAAGACCCTCGATTTCCGCATTTATCTTGGACTTCTTACAGAAACCTACAATGCCTCACATCAGGAAGACCTAAAAAGAACAGCTTCGTATCCGATAGATATGGTCATCGTGAATCTTTATCCTTTCAAGGAAACTGTGGCAAAAGAAGGCATCAGTCCTGAAAAGGCAAGAAGCGAAGTTGATATAGGGGGGCCATGCATGCTCAGGGCTTCTGCCAAGAATTTCATAAGGGTTGCTTCTGTGGTGAATCCTTCTGATTATTCCATGCTTCTTTCTGAACTTAAGAAAAACGGCGGAGCTTTGCCTCTTTCAGTAAGATACGAGCTTGCAAAGAAAACATTCAGCCATACTGCAGAATACGACAGCGCGATTTCCGAATATCTTTCAAAAACATCATTTGAACAGGTTGCAGCCTGTTATGGTCTGGAGGGCTAAATGTCTAAAAACTTAAAAGAAATGTACAAAACCATCATGGACGATAATTTTCCTCCTAAGATGGAAATAAGCTTTGTTGATGGAGACAAGCGCCAGACCCTTCATTATGAAAAGGCATCCTGGGTAATTGACGGAGTTAACAAGGGCCTCAGATACGGAGAAAACCCTGGTCAGGAAGCGGCTCTTTACAAGCTTGTTAACGGCAATCTGTTTCTTGGGGATATTCAGACGATCCAGCCTGGCCGTTATCTTGCCTCTGATGTCGAGCTTCTCCAGTCAGGAAAGCATCCTGGCAAAACCAATCTGACAGACGTTGACAACTCGCTCAACATGCTCAGATATTTCGGGGACAAACCTACCGTCGTAATAGTCAAACATAACAATCCTTGTGGTGTAGCAAGGGCGGCCAGCCTTTCAGAAGCTTATCTTAAAGCATACAATGCTGACAGAATCGCTGCCTTCGGAGGTTGCATTGCAGTCAACCGCGCCCTTGACATGGTTACTGCCGAAGCCATAGGTGCACAGTTTGCTGAAGTTGTTGCTGCTCCTGATTATGAAGAAGGCGTGCTTGAATATCTTTCTTCAAAGAAGAACCTCAGAGTCGTGAAGATCGGAAATATTGAAAGACTCCAGGATTTTGTCGGCACAAGATGCGTTGATTTCAAGAGTCTCATTGACGGCGGCCTTATAGCCCAGACTTCATTTGCTCCGACCACACTTTCCGTAAAAGACCTCATTCCAGCGGTATGTGACTACAAGGGCAAGACATACAAGGTTGACCGCGAGCCTACGGAACGTGAATACGCTGATATGCTTTTCGGCTGGCTTGTTGAATCAGGCATCACATCCAACTCCGTCATTTATGTGAAAGATGAAGTGACTGTAGGAATCGGTACAGGCGAGCAGGACAGAGTAGGGGTTGCTGAAATTGCCCGTGACAAGGCATATAGAAAGCTTGCTGATCGTTATGCCTTCGAGATGTTCGGAAAACCTTACAATATGCTTGAAGATGCTGACAAAAAGGCAGAGGCAGACGCAAAAGCAGCTGATGAAAATGGCGGAATCAAAGGTTCAACAATGGTAAGCGACGCATTTTTCCCATTCCGCGACGGCGCAGATGTCGGACTCAAAGAAGGCGTTTCAGCAATCATTCAGCCTGGCGGATCAATGAACGATTACCAGACCATCGAGGCTTGCAATGAATTCGGAGCCTCAATGAAATTTACGGGCCAGAGAAGCTTCAAACATTAATTGTTCAATTCTTCTTTAAATTTGTATTATTCTGGGGAACTTTTTGTAAAAAGTTCCCCAGACCCCTCAAAAACTTTATGGTTTTTTGCCCCACTTTTTTATATTCAAAAGTTTTTGCGGAGCTTTTTTCAAAAAGCGACCCGCCGGAGGCCGCTTAACTCTATATTGTTATTCTTCAGCCAACAAAAACAACTGAATTTTCGACTGGCTCGCGTTCTGTTCTGGTTTTGTTTACAGGGGCGTTTTCATCCGCGTATCCGAATGACATTCCAAACAATATCCCGCGTTCTTCAGGGATGCCTAATGCTTCGCGCACAGGATCCGGAAATTGGCCGAGCGCTCCCTGCATGCAGCTTGAAATTCCGTTCTCAGTCATGAGAAGCGAAAGGGTCTGCGCATAAATGCCCATATCAACCGCGCCCATTATGTTAAGATATTTGTCCATGGTGAAAAAAAGCGCATGTGGAGCGTCAAAAAATGTCCAGTTTTTGAGCATGGCCAGCATCCTGCCTTCTTTGTCGCTGCGTTCAATTCCCATTGAACTGTAAAGGGCGTGGGCCGAACCGAACTGGCGGTCACGATGAACTCCATCGTATTTGACTTTCCAGTCAAAGTCAGGATTTGGTGCCTGTCCGCTCATTAATGCTGCAACAAGCTTGTCTTTAAGCTCGTCTTTTTGTTTGCCCGGCAAAGCCGTGCCCCCGTCTGTTTGAAAGAAAGCAGAGATACCCCGTCCGAGGGGAAATCAATCCGAATCGCAAGGGCGCTACTGGTAACGGTAGGGTTTGAAGGAAGCGACAGGAAGAGAATGGTACATAGCGCAAGCGAACCTGATACGGCTCGTGCAGAGGGTAAGGCTGCAAAATATGGCGAAGCCCGGTACTCGGACAGACTGCACGAGTGATTGAGGATGTGATTATTCTCAGGGAGCGGAAATTAACCGGGGAAGCCCTGTGGGGTTCCAAGAATTAG